>DATENU010000016.1 GCA_035274845.1 Chthoniobacterales bacterium | reverse complement strand
TTGCTTGCCTGAGCCTTGGCATGCAAACCGTTTGCGCTTGTGAGCAATACTTCGCAATCAATATTCTCGCGAGATGAATCCAATTATGAGGGAAGCAGGTACCCGAGTGGTGGCGATATGTCCGTTTTGCGGCGATCAAGTTTACGAACGGGAGAAGGGCGGTTCAGCAGAGCTTTCATGCTACTTCGCCTCTGGATTGCACGCTGCGAAGTGCAAAAAGAGACCGGATTATGTCGAGAGTGATATATCAAAACTCATGAAAGAACTTTTCGGGGATTCAAACTGATACACACTGCCGACGGGTGGGATGCGTTGCAGAGGCGCCGGGCGCTCGAACGATCTGACAGTCAGGCCCACTTCCAAACTCACTCCCGTTCGAAGACCGTCGCCAAGCCTTGTCCTACCCGACGCAGAGCGACACGAGGCTGCGCGTTGCTTAGCGGTCGCAGCGCGCCTCATCAGCGCTGAGGTTGCACGGCAGGCATCCTCCGCGACTATCGGGTCCGCAGTTCTGACGCGGCAGAGAAGTCCAGCAGCTACGCACTGCGCATCCGCCGAATCGACGGGAGCCGAAGGAGCACCGCCGCGCCCACGCAAACCCAACCAAACCAGCCGCCAAACCTCGCATACAGAGTGGGCGAAGGGGAGCTGGTCGGCACGTGAGCAATTACCGCAGAGCCGGGTAGGATGCTACTCGGCGTCTCCGCGAGGAAGTGACCATACCTATCGGTCGCGGTGAGGAGGCCGCCGCGTGCGGAGTGGACCACCGCGTAGCCGTTCTCGACGCCGCGCAAGGCAGCGATGCGTGCGGCCATCCAAGCGTCGCGCCCGAAATCCCATGCCGGCTCGAGGACAGCGACAACGCCCTCTTTGCCATAACCCCGACCGAAAGAAGCGAAGTGCATGTCCTTGCAAATGGAGAGGCCGAAGCGGCTGTCGTTTATTGAGACGATGACATTCTTATCCCCTGCGGTCATCGATCCTTCCCAACCGGGCACAAGGTGTTGCTTGTCGTAAGCAGCTAGAAGATCGCCGTTCTGACCGAAGAGCCAGGCGCGGTTCCGCCAGCCGCTCTGTTCTCTTAGGCCGACGCCCACGACGAGGAAGACCGCAGTGCGTCGGGCGGTCTCGGAAAGCGCGGCGCGGCGGGCCTCGGGGTGAGGCTCGTCCGGATCGATCTTCTCCGGCAATACGACGATCCGCGCCCCCGCCTCCGCCAGCCGTGTCACCGCGTCATCGTAGCCACGCCAAATCTCTTCTGCTTTCTCGGGCGCTATCTTCTGGCTGATCACGTCGTCGATCGCGACCATCCCGACCGGCACGCTAACAGCGGCGGGACGGCTCTTTGCCAGCCGCCAGCAGCCGGACACGATCGCAAGCACGAGGAGCAGAACCGGGAAGCCATAGGTTAGGATCGGTTGGCTTCTCGGGCGTAATTGATACAAACCAAGCACCACCGCAGACGTGAAAAGGCTCACGACGAAGACAACAGCGGGCGTTCCGCCCACTGACGCGAGCTGGATAACAGGCAGCGCATCCATCTGCGTGTAAGCGAAGCTGCCGAACGTGCCGTGAGGCGAAAAAGTAGAGATCAGCGCGTCCAGGGCAGAGCAGATCAGCGGATATGCGAAGACAGTGAGCCAGTGATCCGAACGCCGCACAACGGTGTGCGTGAAGCTCACGATGAAAATCCACTGCGCGATTTGCAGGGGGATTATGATCAGTCCAATCGGGCCTTGAACCGACACATAGTAGGGCACAAGACTCGCGAGACCGACAGCGGAAGCAAAAGCGGTGAGCAAACGAGCTTCGGCGCGACTGCCGTGGAGGGCGGCGAGCAGCAGGGGGATGGGTGCAATCCAGGCGATCCACCAAACAGGTCTTAATCCGAGCGCGAAAAAGAGAAGTGCGCCGGAACCCAACGCCGCACCGAAGCGTGCCCAGCGGGTTTCAAACAACGATTGCACGCGCGCGATATTACACTGTTCCCGAAAGGTCCGACAGTGCGCGCTGCGAGGAGGCAGCCGGGGATCTTCGCTCCACCAGCGGCTGCCCATTCAGTCCAGCGCGGTTGCACGTGAGGCACCCGTGAATACGGCGCGCTTTATGCACTCAGCCCCCGGCGGCTGCACTTCACTGACAGTCAGGCCCATTTCGAAACTCACTCCCGTTCGAAGACCGTCGCCAAGCCTTGGCCTACCCCGACGCAGAGCGACGCGATGCCGCGCGAGGCGCCGGTGCGAGCCATCTGGTGGATCAGCGTCGTGGCCAGGCGGGCGCCGCTGCAACCAAGCGGGTGACCGATCGCAATCGCGCCGCCGTTGACCCAATTTTGCGTTGTCGATGAAGCGAGTGGCGCAGCTCCAAAAGCGGAAGTTGTTGTACTCTTCGTGTGTGCCGATCCAGAACCAGTAGTAGTCGCCGTTTCGTTCGCGTGCGATCGCACGATAGCTTCGGCCAACCTCAACAGTGTAAACGCCGCCTTTCTTTTGAAAGCCGAGCGACGGATGCCGCGGATTCGCCTGGAACAGAGCGAAATTCTTTTGCGCGAGTCGCTGCACGTGCTCAGGCAACTCATCATAACATCGCCAGAACGACGCGAGCGCATGAGACTTCACGGCATCGGGCGGAAATTTCCAGCGTCAATTTCTGCGTCGATTCTCTCCAAGGCAGCAGCGTGTTTACCGCCGGGCGCAAAGTCCTCTTCGATCTGTTCATCCCAGCCGAGCTTGTCCCGACGGGCTATGTGGGCCGCGAGCTTCGCGAGTTCGTCGCGGCTCAGCTTGTCCACTGCCTGCTCGATTTCGGCGAGGCTCATGCGGTGAGGTTAGCCTTTGCAATACGAATCGACAAGCGACGATAGCGCGGCGAGCTATTTCCAAAAGCGCCGGAGCGTTTTGGCCATCGGTGCAAGCCTTCGAAGCGGCGAGATTAACGACATCAAGACGGTGCTGGTGCGAGGCTAGTCGGGCCAAACTCACTCCCGTTCGAAGACCGTCGCCAAGCCTTGTCCTACTCCGACGCAGAGCGACGCGATGCCGCGGGAGGCGCCGGTGCGAGCCATCTGGTGGATCAGCGTCGTGGCCAGGCGGGCGCCGCTGCAACCAAGTGGATGACCGATCGCAATCGCGCCGCCGTTGACGTTCAATTTTGCGTTGTCGATGCCCAGCTCGCGCTGGCAGGCGAGGGCCTGCGCGGCGAATGCCTCGTTCAACTCGAACAGGTCGATGCGGTCGAGCGTCAGTTTCGCGCGCTGAAGCGCCTTGCGAATCGCGGGCACGGGTCCAAGCCCCATGAACGCGGGATCGACGCCGGCTGCGGCGCTGGGACCGATGAAGGCGATCGGCTGAAGACCCAGCGATTTGGCCAGCCCGGCTTCAACGATCAGCAATGCCGCCGCGCCGTCGTTGATCCCTGACGAATTGCCCGCGGTCACCGTGCCTTGGCCGTCTTTGGAGAATGCGGGTTTCAGCTTGACGAGTTTCTCCAGCGTCGTGTCCGGCCTCGGGTGCTCGTCCACGCTGACGAGGGTCGGAGCGCCCTTGCGCTGCGGAATCTCGACGGGCACGATCTCCTGGGCGAATAGCCCGCCTTGGTGCGCCGCCGACCACCGTTGCTGGCTCTGGAGCGCGAACTGATCCTGATCCGCCCGGCTGATCTTGTGCTCGCGGGCGACATTCTCGGCGGTCTCACCCATGGAGAAGGGGTGATGCAGCGCCGCCAGGCGAGGATTGACCAGGCGCCAGCCAATCGAAGTGTCGAAGATCTGCTGCGACCGGTCGAACGCGGATTCCGCCTTGCTGAGCACATAAGGTGCACGGCTCATCGACTCGACGCCGCCCGCGATGAACACATCGCCGTGATTCGCCTCGACCATGCGCGCCGCGATATTGACGGCTTCCAGCCCCGACGCACAGAGGCGATTCACCGTCGAACCCGGCACGGACGCGGGGAGGCCCGCCAGCAGCGCGGCCATGCGCGCGACGTTGCGGTTGTCCTCGCCCGCCTGGTTGGTAGCGCCGAAATAGACATCCTCGATCAAGGCGGGGTCGATGCCGGATCGCTCCACGACGGCCTTGATGATGTGGGCAGCAAGATCGTCGGGGCGAACCGACGCCAATGCGCCCCCGTGCCGACCGACAGGTGTTCGGAGAGCCGTGATGATCGCCGCTCGCCTTTGCATCAGATTTGATCGCGTCGCTGCACGAGCAATGTACTAAGGGAACTATCTGCCCAAGTCTAGGAGACTGTTAAAAACCCTGGCTCGTGCTTCGAGCGTCATGTCATTTTAGAAACGGTGACCAATTTCCTCCTCTGACACACTTTGCAAAGTGTGCCGAAGCTGACATTCTCTGCTCCACCTGGGGGGTATTCCAACAGTCTCCTAGGGGCGAAACTCAAGGCTGAAGAACCCGCTCCTATTTCGAGCCCGTCGCGAAAACCGTCTGCCGCTTCTGTAGCCGCTTCGCTATGCGAAGCGTCGCGATGATCATGCAGAGCAAACGTCGCCCGCAGGGCGACGGCTACAGGCCTGCGCGGATCAGAACGGGCTCTTCGCGCTTCCCCTCCCCCTCCGCGATCGCGCCGATCACGAACGCTTCGTCGCCGGCCACAGCAACGGTGCTCGCGTGGCCCGGAAAATCGGCTCCCGCAAGCAGGACCTCCACCTTCGCGGTTTGCGCGTTTGCGTCCGGCGTAATTCGGAGCAACCGGACGGCGGCGTCGCGCGCATTCTGAACGGCGATCAACGACCCCTTGTGCCAGACCATTCCATCAATCCCGCCGATCAGCGTCCCCCTGAGGGCGAGTTCCCGTGATTTGCCGCTCGTGAGGTCGTGGACAACCACGCCGCCGGCATGGGCCACATAGAGGCGGTTTTTGGAGAAATCGGTAGCGATCCCGTTCGGCTGGTAGACGGGCGTCGTCAATGCGAGCGCCTCGAGCTTGCCGTCCACGAGGTGGAACACGCCATTGTTGCTGTCCGTCACCGCGAAGCTTCCGTTCTTGAGCAGGGTGATGTCATTACAGTACGCGTTCGGCATCGGGAGCTTGTAGGTTGCCTCGATCTCGCCGTTGGTTTCGTTATGCCGCACGGCCGCGGCATTGCTGCCGTCAACCTCGTTCACGCAAACCAAAACGCTGCGGCTCGCCGGGTCCGGGCGGATCCCGAGAATCTGTGAGCCGCCTGCCTTCGCGATCGGCTTCGCCGCCCCGTCGCCATCGAGCTTGTAAGCGTAGATGGACCCGCTCGCGCCCATCAGGAGAGACTTGGATTGTTCCGACCAGGCAACTCCTTCGCTGCCGCCGGGGAGTCCGAGCTTGATGATGCCCTTGCCACGTCCGAGGCCCTTGCCATTCGCCGCCAAGCGCTGCGCCGCCGCAACGAATCGCGGATCCTCCTTCAGTTTCTGAAACGCAGCTTCGTCGGAGGCCTTGAAAGAGAGGCCAAGGTCGGCAATCCGGTTGAGCAGCGCTATCGCTCCGGCACCATCTCCGTCGAGCGCCAGCCCGCGCGCCAACGCGATTTGGAGCGACGGATGACTCGGCGTGATCACGGCCAGCTTTCGGACATTTGCCAGAAACGCCGGATTATCCCCGCGTTCCCTCGCCGCCCGCGCCGCCGCGTTGATCGCATTGAACTCGGCGAGATCACCCTGAACCATGGTTGCCAGGGCGGTCGCGGACAGCAACCCGGCAAGTGCGATGCGGTTCATCATCATTACATCCACAGGTTACGCAGATTTCCGCAGATTTGCCGAGGTCTAATGAATCTGTGCGAATCTGCGAAATCTGCGGACCAATCAGTGCGTACGCCTTGTCCGCCAGGCGTGAACGCGGAAGCCAATAGCGGCGCCGGCTACAGATTTACTCCGCGCTTATTCGTAAGCAAACCACCAACCATGGTCCACGATCAGCCCGCCTTCACTGATGAAGAACATGAAGTCGTGTCCCCCTCTCCAGTGATAAACCAGGTATTCCCGGTCGCTCTTCTCTTTTACGTCTCGCCCCGCTTTTCTCAGCTCCCGATGATAAATATCAAGAAAGCGAGCCATCTGCCGGCCATCCTTAATGGCATCAGGCTCTCCGAGACATCCCACAATAATTTGCTTCGTAGAAGGAGGATGGCCGAGCTCAATGCCGAGGGAAGCGAGAACTCTGTGGAGCTTGCCGCCATGGTCATGCAAATCCTTGTCATAAGTCCCATCAGGCAACTGACGGCATCTCTCTCGCAATTCCTTATACTGACTGATCAGAGCGCTGACCTTCTCGTTCATCTCCTGGCACCCGTTGCCAGAATCTTTCGATTGCGCCGCTGACACGCCTGCCAGAAGCCAGCCGATGACGCCGTAAGCAACCGCCACCTTGTAAACGTTGCGGCGCTTCAGCTCCGCGAAGAAACCCGCCGGATTCATGGCCCTGCTTCTGCCACAACGACAATTTGGGAGCAAGGCCAGGGTCGCTCTGCTCGCTCCAAATCCCGGGCACCGTTGCGCGTAGCTGTAGCCGGGGTCGTTGACCCCGGTAAGCGAGGGGTCCTTAAATGCTGCCCCGACTACAGGAAGCAGAAAAGCGATGGCAAGCGGGAGCGCTTGCCCTACAATCGGCCAGATTAGGATCTCGATGCCAACATTCGAAGCGCCGGACTTTTACAATCTCGAGGAACTGCTCACAGCGGACGAGCGTCGCGTGCGAGATTCTGTCCGCCATTGGGTGGAGGAACGTTGGCTGCCGATCGTCGCTCAGCATTACCGCGACGGCACGTTCCCGATGGAGCTGGTGCCGGAGCTGGGCTCGCTCGGTGTTTTTGGACCAAGCATCAAGGGATACGGTTGTGGCGGGCTTGGCAGTGTCGCCGCCGGTTTGATGATGCAGGAGCTGGAGCGGGGCGACAGCGGGCTGCGCACCTTTGCTTCGGTCCAGGGCTCGCTCGCCATGATGGCGATCAATTTTTTCGGTTCGGAAGAACAAAAGAACCGCTGGCTGCCGGACATGGCTAAAGGCGCAAAGCTAGGCTGCTTTGGGTTGACCGAGCCCGACTTCGGCTCGAACCCAGGCGGCCTGCGTTGTCGCGCCGAAAAGACCCCGAATGGTTACCGCCTGAACGGCGCGAAAAAGTGGATTGGCAATGGAACGATTTCGGACGTGGCGATCGTCTGGGCGAAAGTCTCCGGCGAAGCGGGCGTCGACCCCGAGGGCGCGGGAGCGATCCGTGGATTTTTGGTCGAAAAAGGAGCGCCGGGTTTCACCGCGAAGTTGATCGACGGCAAGCTTTCCTTGCGGGCGGCGTTAACGGCCGAGCTCGAGTTTAAGGATTGCTTGATCCCGACGAACGCGTTGTTGCCGGAAAGCAACGGATTGAAATCGCCGCTGTTGTGTCTGAACCAGGCCCGCTACGGAATTGCCTGGGGCGCCCTCGGCGCGGCCATGGCGTGCTACGATGAAGCGCGGCAGTATGCCATGAACCGGATCCAGTTTGACCGTCCCATTGGCGGCTTCCAGCTAGTGCAGGCGAAGCTCGCGCGCATACTGACCGAAATTACCAAGGCCCAGCTGCTGGCGTTTCGCCTCGCGCAACTGAAGGACGCGGGCACCGCGCGGCATTACCACATTTCGATGGCCAAGATGAACAACGTCGAGATCGCGCTCGACGCCGCCCGGACCGCGCGCGACCTCCTCGGCGGGGTTGGCATTCTCGATGAACGCCAGTGCTTCCGGCACATGTGTAATCTCGAGAGCGTGAAAACCTACGAGGGCACGCACGACGTCCATCTGCTGGTCCTGGGCGAACGAATCACCGGGATCTCGGCTTTTGGAGGATAGGCTTCCAGTCTGTATAGGCCGGCAGGCTTCCAGCCTGCTGAATTTCATCTCAAGGATTAAGCCGACAGGCAAGATGCCCGTCGGCCGAGTCAGGCTGGAAGCCAAACTTCCGACTACGCCGTCGCGCTCCCCTCGCCTGCCCCGAACTGGATCCCCTGCGCGAGCGGCAATTCCGTCGAAAAATTAATCGTGTTCGTTTGCCGGCGCATGTAGCTCTTCCACGAATCGCTTCCGCTCTCCCGGCCGCCCCCGGTATTTTTCTCCCCGCCGAACGCGCCGCCGATCTCCGCCCCGCTCGTGCCGGTATTGACGTTCGCGATCCCGCAATCACTCCCGGCCGCGCTGAGAAATTTCTCCGCCTCTCGCATGTCGTTGGTGAAAATCGAGGAGCTCAATCCCTGGGTCACTCCGTTGTGGATGGCCATCGCTTCGTCGAAATCTCGATACGTCATCAGGTAAGCCAACGGCCCGAAGGTCTCTTCCTGCACGATCTCGAAATCCGGCTTCGCCGCCGCGAGACACGGCTTCATATAGCAGCCGCCCGGAAATTGCTCGCCGGTGAGCTTCTCGCCGCCGTAGAGGATTTCGCCGCCCTCGCTCTTAACCTTTTCAATAGAGCGCTGCACGTTTTCCACCGATGCCTGGTCGATCAGCGGCCCCATCAAAGTTTCACGCTTAAGCGGATCGCCGATATTGACCGATTTGTAAGCAGCGAGGAGCCGTTTGCGGACCTCGTCAGCCACTGATTCATGCACGATGATGCGCCGCGTCGAGGTACAACGCTGGCCGGCCGTCCCGACCGCACCGAAGAAGATCGAGCTCGTCGCCATATCCAGATCGGCCGTCGGCGTCACGATCAAAGCGTTGTTGCCACCGAGTTCCATGACCGTGCGACCGAGGCGGCCGTGGACTTCTTTCGCTACATCGAAACCCATCCGCGTGGAACCGGTGGCCGAGACCAGCGGAATGCGGCGATCGGTCGCGAGCTTTCGGCCAATCGAAGGGCCGTCCCCGATGAGCAAGCAGAAGATCGCGGGATCAACACCGGTTTCCCGGCAGACGCGCTCTGCGATCTTAATGACAGCAATCGCGGTCAGCGGTGTTTTTTCCGACGGTTTCCAGATCGTGGCGTCCCCACAAATCGCCGCCAACGCGGCGTTCCACGACCACACCGCCACCGGAAAATTGAAGGCGGAAATCACCGCGACCAGGCCGAGCGGGTGCCATTGCTCCATCAGCCGATGATTCGGCCTTTCCGATTGAATCGTGAGCCCGTAAAGCATCCGCGACTGGCCGACCGCAAAATCGCAAATGTCGATCATCTCCTGCACCTCACCTTCGCCTTCGGCGATAATTTTGCCGGACTCGAGAGTGACGAGCTGCCCGAGTTCTGATTTCAGTTCGCGTAGCGCGTTGCCGAGCTGCCGGACGGTTTCACCGCGGACCGGTCCTGGAGTGACGCGCCATTTTTCGAAAGCTTCCTGGGCGCGAGCGATCGTCTTTTCGTATTCGGCGTCACTCGCGGTCCTGACTTTCGCGAGAAGCTTCCCGTCGATGGGCGAGAATTTTTCGATGACCGGGCCGGTGCCGATCCATTCGCCACAGAACGCCCCGGGGTTTTCGTCGGCCAGGCCGAGCTTATTGAGAATTGGATGCATTTGGTTGTGAAATGTGGCGCAAGTTTTCAACTTGCGAATCGAAAACAACGCAAGTTGAAAACTTGCGCCACCATCCTACCTGCGCACCTGCCGGCATTGGGCGCGCAGCAGGTCGATTGCTTCGTCCACAACCTCGGTGGTGAGGTCGAGAGCAGGGCGAAAACGAATTGCCTTCTCCCCCGATTTCAAGACGAGCAGGCCGCGGTCAAAGAGACCCTTCCAGAACTCGTCGCGCGTGGCTGGGTCCGGCAAATCGAAGGCAATGAAGAGGCCGCGTCCGCGGACGGCGGTGACGATTGACTCCTCCTTCTGCAAATCCAGCAGCGCATTCAGAAAATATTGGCCGACGACGCGCGCGTTTTCGATCAGCCCTTCCTTCTCGATAATGCGGAGGAAATGGGTCGAACGAATCATGTCGGTGTAATTGCCGCCCCAGGTTGAATTCAACCGGCTCGGCAGGCGAAAGCAGTTGTCCTCGACTTCGTCCAGCCGGGGACCGGCCATCACCCCGCAAACCTGCACCTTCTTGCCGAAAGCCATGAGATCCGGCTTCACCCCAAAATGCTGGGAACACCAGGCGCGCCCAGTCGTCCCGAGGCCTGTCTGCACTTCGTCGAAGATGAGCAGGATTTCGTTTTCATCGCAGATCTCGCGCAGTTTCTTCAGGAATTCCCCTCGGAAATGATTGTCGCCCCCTTCGCCCTGGATCGGCTCGATGATGATCGCCGCGATGTCGATGCCGCGTTCGTCAATAAACTGGCGGATTTCCCCTTCCGCCTTCTTTTCCCGGGCGACCACGTCAGCCTCCCGTTCGGAATCCGGCAGCGAGAAGTCGATGCCTGGATTCGAGACCCGGGGCCATTTGAACTTCGCGAACAAATCCGTCTTCCGCGGGTCGGTATTGGTGAGGCTCATGGTGTAGCCGCTCCGGCCGTGAAAGGCCCGTTGGAAATGCAAAATCTCAGTCCCCCGCTCGCCTCGACCGGCCGCCATATTTTTCCGCACCTTCCAATCCATCGCGGCTTTCAGGGTGTTCTCGATGGCGAGCGCTCCCCCTTCGATGAAGAGATAACGCTCGAGCGGCGGCAACCCGGCGACCCGCGCCAGGGTATCGACAAATTCGGCGTAGCCGAGCGAGTACATGTCGGAGTTCGCGACTTTGATTGAGGCAGCGAGCGCGAGTTCCTTCTGCACGGCCGGATCGCTAAAATGCGGGTGATTATACCCGACCGGCATCGAGCCGAAGAAACCGTAGAAATCGATCAACCGGGAATTGCTGGCGGCGTTAAACAAATAGGAGCCCTGGCTTTTCTCGGGATCGAGTACGATCCGGAACCCATCGAGCAGCACATGGCGCTCGAGTATTTCCAAGGCGCGCGTCGCGCCTGAATTCTTGTTCTCGACGGTAGGTTTATCTTCGCTCCCGCGGCTCCGCGACGATGTGCGGGCAGCCTCCGTGAGCACAGGCGGAAAACTCATCCGCAGAGGTTAGCTGGA
This sequence comes from Chthoniobacterales bacterium, assembly GCA_035274845.1. Lineage (NCBI taxonomy): Bacteria > Pseudomonadati > Verrucomicrobiota > Spartobacteria > Chthoniobacterales > Chthoniobacterales bacterium. Next base: position 117,579 of record DATENU010000016.1, on the reverse strand, counting down.
CCAAGTATGTTGGTCAATCTATGGACGCTTGGGTCCGGCCGCGACCGTGGTCGGGCTCGAGAGGAGCGACAAGGCGAACTTCTCCGCATTAAACTTGTCGAGAGCAACGTTATAATCGTTTGCCATCTGATTGTAGGCCTTGGCGCCTTCGGTGTCGCTATTGAGCAGGTCGCGCTTCCTGATGCGCAGCTCCTCGCTCACCTGCCGCAGCCGCTGAAATTCCTTGTCGTTGGCCGCGCGCCGCTCTTCGACCGAAGGCTGATTCGGGGCGGCTTTCTCGGTCCCGAAACCGGGGATTTTGAAGGAGTAACTCCCGGCGGCCAGGGCATAGTATTGTTTCTCGGGCGGACCCATCTTGACCAGCCCCACCCGGGTGCTGGGCAACATTTCGTTCGACGTCATCACGTAAAGGAACAGGCAAGGGAGGGTGGCGAGCTGGAACAACCGTGCCCGGCGTGCTTCGTCCGGATAACTGAGGCGAAAGAAGAGCGGCCCAAAGGGGAAAAACACGCCAAATCCCCATTTCTTGCTGATCCCGAAGGCGGCCGTGATGAGCAGACCGCGGGCGATAAGTCCGCAAAGCACTCCCAGAAGCAAGAAAACCAAGGCAACCATGCCTCACCGTTAGCAGGCAAAATGCCAGCCTTGGGTTTCAGACCCGCCGCCAACAATCCGCCCCCGGACGCCGGGGTCAATACCCCCAGCGCCGGAGGTCCAAAACCGAGCGTTATCTAATATTGTACGCTTCCACTAACCCAACGCCCACCGTGCCGCCCACTCCGCGAACAATGGCGGTATAGGGACCCGGGACCAGGGGTTCCAGGAGGACAGCCGATTCCGCATCTTGTGCCGGCGCCAGCCCGGCGGCCTCGATCTGGTCCGCGTGGGTGTCCTGCCGCCAGTTATCATTGGTCGCGATTGATTGGCCGTTCTGATCGAAGACCTCCAGACTCGGATCGGCGAGAGCGTTCGGCACCGACGAGCTGAGCGAGGGACCCATCGCGCGGACGACAACCTTTGCCGGGCCGGATGTCCCCGGACCGATGATAAAGCCACCGATCATGACGTTGTTACCCGACTCAACGAGACCGCGAGTACTAATGTTTCCCAGTTGCGAATCGACGGCCCGCTCGATGTCGTACGCCTCGACCAACCCGATACCGCCGCCGTTTTTCCCACGAAGAATGGCGGTGTAGGATCCCGGCGCAAGCGTCACCAGCATCGCCGCTTCGCTGTCGTGTGCGGGGGCGAGGCCGGTCGCATTGATTTCCGCCTCCTGCGATTGCTGGGTCTGATCGTTCACTTTCCAGTTATCATTGGTCGCGAGGACGCTGCTTTGATTGTGCAATTCCAGCACCGGATCGGACAACGTTCCACCGAGTGGAATTGATGGTCCGATGCCTCGAATCACCACCTTCTTTGGGTCGGTTCCGGTTATGATAAAGCCGCCGATGCCGACGTTGTTCCCGTTATCAACCTGGAGCCGGGTCGCGATATTCAGCATCACCGAGTTGGTGGTAATGGCTCTCACCGCCGGGTTGATACTCATTACGCCGCGCGAGTCGGTCACGCGCAGGATGGCAAAGAATGAGTTACCCGGGTGGGTATAGGTATGAGTAATAAACGGACTCGCCTGGGTGACGTCCGGAGTGCCATCACCGAAGTTGAAGGTGTAGGAAGCGATCGTGTCGCCCGCATCGAGATCGCTCGAGCTTGAGGCGTCAAAGTTCACGGTCAAAGGCGCCGGCCCACTCCGCGGGTCCGCCGCCAGAGAAGCCAGAGGCGGCGTATTGAGACGGCAGGCGTCATTCCCAACCACCGCGTAAACGCCGGCCGGCGCGAGGTCGTTCGGCATGTTGTCCGGCGTAATCGTATCGTTGATTCTCACTCGAATGAGGAAGCCTTGCAGGAGAGATCCTGGGGCAGGATCACCGATCTTGCTCCGTGAGATCACCATCTTGATGGAGCCGTTCGGATTAAAGGTGCTCTCCGCATCGGCGTCGCCCACGACCGTGCTGGGAGCGCCGTAGGCGCCGTTGGTGACCACGAACGTCCCGTACTTGAAGCTCGCCATTCCCAGGGCGTCGGTCCGCATATCGACCCACCGGCCAAGGTTCGCCGGATCGCCGGGGAGCCGGAATTGCACCGGCCAGCGCGTGTTGGGCGGCATGGTCAGCAGGCTCTCCACCTTCACCGTGAAGACAATTTTGTCCGTGATGCCGAAAGGCTCCGCTATCGACAGGCTTCGCAGATCGTAATCAGGAACGCTGGTCACCCCAATCGGGGTAACGAGATCGCCGGACGGATCGGTCAGGATTGTAATCCCAGGCAATTCGCAAGGGTTGAGACCCGGAACCAGTTCCGGGATCACTTCCTCACAATAAGGTCCTTCGCCGATTCCGTTAATCGCCGTGACACGGTAATAGTAGGTGGTGCCCGCCACGGTCGCGGTATCGATGTAGGCCCCTTTGACTCCGGTGTTGGCCAGGAACGTCTCACCCCCTGGTGACGTACCCCGATAAATCCGATACCCGGTAATAGCCGAACCGCTGTCATCCGGCGCGGGCCACTTCAGGGTGACAATGCTCGATTCGTTCATCGTCGCAGTCACCGAGGGCGCGCCCGGCAGCGCTGGCTCAACTGGGTCAAACGCAGCGAACATCCGCTTGCCGCCGCCCTGCCGGGAAATCGCCGCCTTTGCCGTGAACGAGTTTGCGCCGCCATCCACGCAGGGCCCGACGCAGCCGTCCTCGTAACCGATCAGGATGCGGCCCTCCTTGTCGATCGTGGCGTCAAAGAAATCGAGTAGATTTCGGCAGGTCCCGCCTCCGCAAATGCCGCCCCGCTGAATTGGATCGTTCGGGGTCACATTAATCGTCGTCCAACTCTGACCGCCATCATAAGTGACCGCCATGTAAAGGTACCAAACACCGGTGAAAAACGGCTGATCGTAATCATTGCCCCCCGTCGTGGTGCCGAAGAAGGCAAACGCGGCGCGATCGGGATCCCCAGCGACCACCGCGGGGAAAACGCAATTCTGGATGCTGGCTGCCGCACCCACGTCGAACGGCGCGGTCCAGGTCCTCCCTTGATCATGCGAAACCGAAATCCGCGGATGCCCGTCCTGCGACTGCATGCCCATGTAGATCGTGCCATCGGTCGCCACGCCGATGGAAGGGTCGCGATCGCTCTTCGTTGTCGACCCGGGAACCGGCCGGACGCTCCAGGTTATCCCATTGTCTTCGGAAACGATCGCGGCCTGTTGCCCATCGGAATGGCCAATCGGGTCGACCGTTCCGCCACACGCGTTGTCTGGCACATATACCGTACCTACCGTCCCGTTCGCCCGCGTGGCGGGTGTATCGGGCGTGACTTTCAGGTGGCCGTGCAATCCGCCGCAATCCGCCGTCGTGAACATCGGCACCGCCGGCCCAAACGTGACCCCGCCATCATCACTGCGCGACGCGCGGGCGTCCGAGACACTTTGGGAAGCATAATAAACGGCGCGCTTCTCGCCAGTTGCGGGATAGAGCGCCGTCGGGGGAGTCGGCCCATGGTACGGCCCGGAGGCGATCGTCTCGTGATCGATTCCGGCAGGCGGACCGCTGCCTTCACTCGGCTGGAAAGTCTCACCGTCGTCATCCGTAATGTCCACCGTCGCCCCAGCCTGAGTTTCTTCCTGCGCCACAAAAGTGCGGCCGGTCGCGTTGTCGGTGAAAAGAATCGGATCGCCCAGGGCACGGGGCGTGGCCGCCAAAACCAACGGCTTTTCTTCCCAGGTCGCCTTTGCGGGCGAGGAACAATCATTCCAAATCACGCGCAGCATTTCGGCCAGGAAGCCGCCGTAGTAAGTGGAGGTGCCGCCGTTCGGAATCGTGAACATGCTGTTGCTGAAACTTCGCTCCGTCGTCCAGTTGCAGCCGATCGAGGGCTCTCCAGCGCTATCACCGATTCCGGGGGGCGCGGTTGAATTGTACATCCGCGCTGTCCCTGGCGGTGCGACAGGAGTTCCGCCCGGTTCGTCAGCTCCCACCACCGTGACGGTGCCATTGTATTGATCGAGAGGAATCGGCGGCACATTGAAGTAAACGACATGCACGACGAACACGCCGGTGCCTGCGCCTCGGTTGGGATCGACATCCGCGACCTCGGTATTCTGCCCTCCCGTAGCTGATGCGCTGATGCCCGGTCCATCCACTGTATCCTTGTGAATAAAGAGATCGTAGTCGTGGGTGTTCGACGCCCACTTGATTTGAACGCGCGCTTTCTTTCCCGACCACTCCGCCGGACTGCCGCTCAGAGTCAGCGTGAAGACATCGCAGTTGACCCCATCGACACAGCTGTCCTCACTAGACACCTCTCCACTCGGGTCCCCTTCTCCGCCCACACCGGTGCCCATCCAGGCCAGCGCCGGCCCGGCGGGCCCTATGCTGCCCGAGGGCGGATTCGCTGCCAAAGCAAGCATGGCGAGCAACGCGGCGCCGACACCGCATAAGGTCGAGGCCAAAAGAACGCGAACGCGAAAAAACGCAGATTGGTGGTGATGTGATTTGCGCATAACAGATCGTGGTTGAGTGCGAAACGGCACAACGGGACGGCTGACGGAGCCGCGCGGCGGCGTATGGTTTCACAAAGGAAACGGTTTTGCCGCGGCCGCTGGCCGCCACAAGTCCGGATCCGAGACTCACATTACCAAAAGGTAATGCGGTTTCGTCAGACGATTCCCTGGCGCAAATGCTCGTGCTTGCCGGCGAGCAGTTCCTGCGTGAGCGCGTAGCCCGCCTTGTCGGCGTTCTCGCTCGTCCCGGCAAAGTGATGATCGATCCGCATCCGGGCGGAACGGCAGAAGTATTGGGCCAGCGAAAGAATTTCCGCGGCCGGCTCTCCTGCATCGATCTTCGACTGGGCGAAGGCGCAGGTCGCGTTCATGGCGAAGAGTTCGGTCGCGATCCCAACGAAGCGCGAAAGCAACAACTGCTCGCGATCGAGTTTAGGACCGAACCGCATCATGGCGTGGAACAAACCGCGCGCGAGTTTCCTGCTGGTGGCGGCGCCATAGTTCACGTGTTCGCGCAGGTCGGCATGGAGCCGATCCAAATTTCCGGCACTGCTGCCCAGCCACTGTTTCGGATACCACCGCGAGTAAAAGGAGCCCGAGCCGAACATCGATTTGATCCGGGTCGCCATCGGCAACTGCGTGTTGAAAATCGCGCCGCCCACTTTCAAATGCGGATCGAGCGCCTCTCGCGCAATAAAGAGCCGCATGATTTCACTCGACCCTTCAAAGATCAGGTTGATCCGGCAATCCCGCATAAAACGCTCCACCGCGATCGGTTCTTCGCCGCGCCCGGCCAGGGATTCCGCCGTCTCGTAACCGCGCCCGCCGCGCACCTGCATGGCGTCGTCCGCAATCTTCCAGGTCATCTCCGTGCACCACATTTTGCACATGGCGGTTTCGATTCGCAGGTCGCCCGCTTTGCGATCGACCAGCGCGGAAGTCAGGAACGTGATCGCTTCCATGGCGAACGTGTTCGCCGCCATTTCCGCGACTTTGCCCGCGATGGCCGAATGCTGCCCGATCGGCGCGCCCCACTGAATGCGTTCGCTCGCCCATTTCCGGCAGATCTCCACGAGCCGCTTCGACAGCCCGACACATGCCGCCGGAATGGTCAGCCGTCCGGTGTTCAAGGTCGTCAGCGCGACCTTCAATCCCTGGCCTTCCTTCGCGATCAAATTCTCGCGCGGCACCCGGACGTTGGTAAATTTCACGATGCCGTTATAGAGCGCTCGCAGCCCCATGAAGTGGCAGCGATACGTAATCTCAAGCCCGGGCGAATCGACATCCACGATGAAGGCGCTGATTTGCTTCCGCTCCTTGCCGTTCACGATTTTCGGCGGCGTTTTCGCCATCACCACCAGCACGCCCGCCTTGATCAGGTTCGTGCACCAGAGCTTTTCACCGTTCAGGACCCACGCTGTTCCATCGTCGGACAGCGCGGCAGTCAGGCTCATGTTCGCCGGGTCGGACCCGGCATTCATCTCCGTGAGGGCGAACGCGGAGATTTCCTTTCGCGCGACCCGCGGCAAATACTTCGTCTTTTGCTCTTCCGTGCCGAAAAGCAGGAGCGGCTGGGGAACGCCAATCGACTGGTGCGCGGAGACGAGCGCCGTCAGGTTCGCGTCCCAGCTTCCCAGCAGCTCCGCGGCCCGGCCATAATTTACCTGTGACAACCCGAGCCCGCCGTACTGCTTCGGCACTTTGATGGCGAAAGCGCCCATCGCAAAGAGCTCGTCGATGTTCTTCTGCGGAATCTCACCCGTGCGATCGATCTCGTCGGCGTCCACGTTGTCGCGGAGGTAACTCCGGAGCTCGGCGAGAAATTCCTCGGCCGCGGCCGCGTCCTCCGCGCTCTGTTTCGGGAATGGAAAAATCCGGTCAAAATCGAACCGGCCAATGAAGAGGTTGCTCGCGAAACTGCCGCGTTCGTCGAGCGGATCGCGCGAGCTTTCCGCCAGTTCCAGCGCCGCGGCTTTGCCGGCCGACATCTTGGACGTGTCGATTACCGGCGCGGCCACGGGTTTTGCGGTCGTTTCTTCTGCGATCTGCTTTTCCGGAGCTTCGAGCGGTGATTTCATGGTCACTTCCCTTGATAAAATGTAGTTTCGTTCTGGGAGTGCTGGCGAAGCAAATCACACGGCGCAAACTTCTCTCCGGCGCGCGAATGAATGCCGTCCATATCGGTCACCACTTTGGTGAGGCCGACGCTTTCAGCATAGCGCAGAGGGCCTCCGCGATAAACCGGAAAGCCAGTCCCGAGAATCATCCCGTAGTCCGCATCCTCCGGCGTGGCGACGACCTTTTCCTCCAGGCAACGCGCCGCTTCATTCACCATCAAATAAACCAGCCGGTTCGTGATGTTCTCCAGACCGAATTTTTCTCCGGATTCCTGCCGCCATTGCTGCAACGAATCGTTGGGCGTCTGCTGTTTGCCTTCGTACTTATAAAAGCCCGCGCCGGTCTTTCGCCCCAGGATTTTCTCCGAGTGCATCTTTTGCAGGATCTCCGGCGCCTGGTCCCGGGCGCCAAACGCCTTCTCCAGCGTCGCCGCGATGTCCACGGTGATATCGATGCCGATCTCGTCGATCAACCGCAGCGGGCCCATCGGCATCCCCCACTCCAAAAGCGCGTTGTCGATTTCCTCGGCGCTGACGCCGTTCTGGAACATTTCCGCCGCGTCCAGAAGGTACGGGAACAAGACGCGATTCACGAGAAAGCCCGGCGAATCCTGCACCAGCACCGGCAGCTTTCCGATTTGCCGCGCAAAAGCCAGCGCTCGCTCGCGCGTCTCGTCTGCCGTCGCTTTGCCGACGACGACTTCGATCAGCTTCATCCGGCTGACCGGGTTGAAGAAATGCAGGCCGACCACGCGAGCAGGCGCGCCAGTGCTTTCAGCCAGCTCGGCAATCGGCAGCGCCGAAGTGTTCGTGGCGAGAATCGTCGTCTCCGGCGTGTTCGCTGCCAGTTCGGCGAAGATCTCCTTTTTGATCTCCAGCTTTTCCGAGGCGGCTTCGATCACGATTTGCACGTCCCGCAGAGGCACTGGCTGCGTGGACGCGACAATCCGGGCGCGGCCTTCCTTGGCCTTGGCCTCCGCCATTAACCCGCGTTTCACGGCGTCGCCGTATGTCTTGTCGATATTCGCCAGACCGCGGTCGATCGCCGCGGAATCGACGTCCCGCAGGATCACCGTGACCCCGCGAGAGCTCAGCCATTGCGCAATCCCGGAACCCATCACCCCTGCGCCAATCACTGCCGCATGCTGGATTTTTTCCGGCGCCGTCTTTGACGAACCTTTCCGATACTTGTCCGCGAGGAAGAAATTACGAATCAGGTTCTGGGTCGCGTCAGTCGCGCCCAATTCGCTGATGGCGTCCACCTCCATGGCGAGCGATTCATCGATCGAGGAATCGCCAGCCCGCTTGATGATCTCAAGAGCGCGCCCGGGCGCGGCGTTGCCCCGGACTTTTGGAGGGCTGAGCTCCTGCGAAGCCGGCGTGGCCGCAGCTCCGCTCTCCACATTCCGTTTGCCTCCCGCCAGCTTTTTCCGCGCGGCATCGAGCAGTTGCTCCTTGGCAACGACCTCGTCGACCAGCCCGAGTTTCAGCGCCTCCGCTGCGCCGTAAAGCTTCCCTTTCAAAATGACCTCCGCCGCCTTCTCCATCCCGATCAACCGCGGCAAACGCGTCGCCCCGCCCCAGGCCGGCACGAGCCCAAGACCCGTCTCGGGCAAACCAATCTTCGTTGCCGGATCGTCGGAGGCGACCCGGTAATCGCAGGCCAGCGTAATCTCGTAGCCGCCACCGGCGCACGCGCCGTGAATTGCCGCGACCGTCGGCACTTTCAGCGCCGCCAGCCGGTTGAAGACCTTCTGTCCTTCGGCGATGAAGCCACGCATCTCGCCAGTCTGCGCCTGCTTCAGCAAGGTCTTGAGATCGGCGCCCGCGATGAAGATCGACTTCTTCGCCGAGGTCACGATAACGCCCTTGAGCGATGCATCCTTTTCGATCGCATCCACGTGCTCGCGCAGATTGTCCATCGTCGCCGCGTCGAAAATATTCGCCCCGGATTCGGGCCGATCGAAGGTGAGCAGACAGATTCCGTCGTCACCGACTTCACGGCGAATCATTGGGGCAGGCGCTGATTGCGTCATTCGGCTCATATTGGCGAGATTCAGGAAAATTCCAAGCAGTTGTAGTTACGGCGCTCTGTCGCCGTCAGAGGCCGTTACGGCGACACAGCGCCGTCGCTACAACAATTGCGCTCGCGTGAGCCGAATGTTAGAAAGCACGGCGGCGCGCAGTCTCTCGGTTCACCTGGGTCATCATCATGGTCGGCAAAATTCTCCTACCGGAAATTCGAGATCTGATCGCGGAACGGAATTTTGCCGCGCTCCGGGACCTATTTCGGGAAATGCCACCGGCCGACGTCGCCGACATCATCCTCGATTTGGCCGAAGACGAGCAGGTCATCATTTTCCGGCTGCTTCCGAATGCGCTGGCCGCGGACGTTTTCGAATACATCGATGTCGATGCCCAGCAGCAATTGCTCAAGGCCATGGCGCACGAGCAGGTGGCCGCGATCCTCAACGAAATGTCGCCGGACGACCGGACCGCGTTGCTCGAGGAAATGCCCAGTGCCGCCGCGCGGCAGCTCATCAAGGTCCTGACCCCGGATGAACGCCGCATCGCCCAGGCGCTCCTTGGTTATCCCGAAGACAGCGTCGGCCGGCTAATGACGCCCGACTTTATCGCCATCCACGACGACTGGACGGTGAAGGAAGTGCTCGACCACATCCGTGAGTTCGGGCGAGACAGCGAGACCCTCAACGTCATTTACGTCGTCGATGAGCGCGGAAAGTTGATTGACGACCTGCGCATGCGTGAGTTTCTCCTCCGGCCGCTCGAGGCGAAAGTGGCCGACTTCCGTGACCGGACTTTTGTGGGGTTAACGGTGACTCAGTCGCAGGAAGAGGCGCTCAACGCCTTCCGGAAATACGACCGGGCCGCACTGCCAGTGATCGATTCCACCGGAGTCCTGGTCGGAATCGTCACCGCCGACGACATGCTCGACGTCGCCGAAGAGGAAGCGACCGAAGACATCCAGAAATTCGGCGGCATGGAGGCGGTCGACGAGCCTTACATGCGAACGCCGTTACTTATGATGGTGCGGAAACGCGCCGGCTGGCTCGTTGTCCTCTTCCTTGGCGAAATGCTGACGGCTTCCGCAATGAGTTACTATGAGGGCGAGATCGCGAAGGCGGTGGTGCTCGCACTGTTTCTGCCGCTTATCATTTCGAGTGGCGGCAACTCGGGCTCGCAGGCTTCCATGCTCATCATCCGCGCCATGGCCCTGGGGGAAGTCACCCTGCGCGATTGGTTCCACGTCATGCGGAAGGAGATTATTTCCGGGCTAATGCTGGGCGCCGTGTTGGGCATCATCGGTTTCATGCGGGTTGCCATCTGGGCCCAGTTCTCCACGATTTACGGGCCACACTGGCCGCTCGTCGCCCTCACGGTGGGATTCTCCCTCGTGGGCGTAGTCCTCTGGGGATCTCTCTCCGGCTCCATGCTTCCCTTCATTCTACGGCGCGTCGGCGCCGACCCAGCGACCTCTTCCGCTCCATTCGTAGCTACCCTCGTCGACGTGACGGGACTAATTATCTATTTCAGCATTGCCTTGCTCATCATGCGCGGTGCAATGCTATAGCCGGCTTATGTTCTCGATCCGAAAATTCCTGGGACACGACGAAAAGTTTTTCGACCTGCTGGAGGCCAGCGCCGAGCAGGCCGACAGTAGCGTCCATCATTTGATCGCCTTACTGGCGAAACTCGAGCAGCACGAATCACCTGAAAGCCTGGAGAATTTCGTCAATAGCCGCCGGCGGGACAAAGAAATTACCCAGGAGCTGACCGAACAGCTTTGCAAGACGTTCATCACCCCGCTGGAACGCGAAGATATCCAGGCCCTGGCGGACGCGCTCTACAAGATTCCGAAGACCGTGGAGAAAATTGGTGAGCGGGTGGTGATTTTCCCCGGCGACCTCCACGGGCGCAGTTTCGAAAAACATTTGGAATTGCTCGACCAGGCGGCGGAGACCGTTTTGGCCATGGTTAAAGAACTTCGCAAGGGCACCGATGTGGCGACGGCCCGGGAAAAAAATGAACGACTGCAAACGATCGAGGGCGACGCGGACAAGCTGGAGCTCGAGCTGCTCCGGGACCTGTTTCACGGGCAATACGACACGAAGCAGATCATTTTCCTGCGCGATCTCTATGAACTTCTCGAGAAGGTGATCGACCGCTGCCGCGACGCGGGGAACATTATTCTCCAGGTCGTGCTCAAGTACTCCTAGCTCCACTCCAGGCACATCGCATGGTCCTGTTCATCATCGTGGTGCTCGCGGCCATCGCCTTTGAATACATCAACGGTTTCCATGATGCGGCCAACGCCATCGCCACGGTCGTTTCCACAAAAGTCCTGACTCCGCGCCAGGCGATCGCGCTGGCTGCGTTTTTTAATCTCACCGGCGCCCTGATGGGAACCGCGGTCGCTTCGACCATCGGCAAAGGCATTGTCGATTCCAAAGTGATCACCATGACGACGGTGCTCTGCGCGTTGCTGGGCGCAATCATCTGGAACCTGCTGACGTGGTGGTTGGGCCTGCCCTCGAGTTCCAGCCACGCACTCATCGGCGGCCTCTGCGGTGCGGCGCTCGCCTCGGCCAAGGGCAACTGGTCGGTGCTCAAGTGGGACACTGGCCTCATGCCGAAAGTAGTCGTGCCGATGTTCACCTCGCCGGTCGTGGGCTTTCTGCTTGGTGGAATTCTGATGGCCCTGCTGTTTCTCCTGCTCCGATCATTCACGCCCCATATCGTTCACAAGATTTTCGGCAAAGCCCAGTTGATCAGTGCCGCGTGGATGGCCCACAGCCACGGGACCAACGATGCCCAGAAAACCATGGGAATTATCGCCCTGGCTCTTTTCACTGGCACCAAGAGCGGCGCGTTCAAGGATCTGCCGCCGATGTTCGCCTTCCTGCATACCCCCGAATTTGTCGTCGCTCCCTGGGTCATTGTCCTCTGTGCCGCCACCATGGCCGCGGGAACGGCTGCAGGTGGCTGGCGAATCATTCGCACGCTCGGCCACAAAATGGTGAAGTTGCAGCCGGTGCACGGTTTCGCCGCGGAAACGACTGCAGCGGTGATCATCCAAGTGGCGAGCCACTGGGGGATTCCGCTCTCGACGACGCACGTCATCTCGACGTCGATCATGGGCGTCGGCGCCGTGAAACGCTTCAGCGGCGTGAAGTGGACCGTCGTCGAGCGAATCGTCTGGGCGTGGCTTCTGACCCTGCCTGCTACCGGTTTGATCGGCTATGTCCTGGCGCGGTTAGCCCAATAATTTCAGGAGCGGCGGGACACGCTACGGCGCCCCGCGATCGTAAACTTCCACAAGGCCGATGCCGGTACCGTTGTTCGCGCCCTTGAGTAACGCGGTGTAAGCGCCGGGCGGTAGCGTCGTCGCAATGCCGGATTCGAGATTGTTTGTCGGCGCCAGGCCGGCCGCGGTAAGTTCCGCTGCCTGGGCTGCGTTATCCTGCCAGTCGTTATTGGCAGCCAGGAGAGCGCCGTTGCTATCGCGCAATTCGAGCATCGGGTTCGCGAGAGGATTAGGCACACCGGAACCACTGAGGCTGGGGCCGATCCCGCGCGCTACAATCCGATCACTGCCGATGTTGCCACCGAGAATGAATCCCGCAATCACGATATCATTCCCCGTGCTGACGAAGGCGCGGGTGCTGAGATTGGCCAGCTTCGATGAAGTTGCCTGATTGAGGTCGTAAACTTCAACCACGGCGACACCGGAACTGTTGTTCTTACCCGTTAGCACCGCGGTGTAGGAGCCGGGATTAACGGTGACATCAATCGCCGATTCCAGATTATTGGAAGGCGCGATGCCCGAGGCCATGATGGCGGTTTCCTGCGCGGGATCGTCTCTCCAGTTATCGTCCGTAATCGTCACAAATCCGGCTGGACCGTGCAGTTCGAGGACTGTATCGGCCAGCGCATTGGAGATACCGAACCCGGTCAGCGAAGGTCCGAGGGCCCGAATGAGTAGATGTTTGGGAGCACTCCCCGTGACGATGAAGCCTCCAATGCCCGCGTTGTCGCCGGCTTGAACCAGCATCCGGGTTGAGAGATTGAGCGCCTGCGAGGCCGGGCCCGGCACCGGCGTCGGCGTCGGCGTCCCACCGCCGCAGGTAACATCCGGACCTTGGATTCCGACGGTCATGGGCGCCCCGGTCTTGAGAAAGCCGATCGTTGCATTTACCGCTCCCGGCGCACGGTCGGAGTCAAAACGAAAACTATAGGTGGTGGTCCAGCGGATCGCGTTGGCATTTTCGTTTTGGGCGAAGGTCTCGGAAGTCCAGCTCAGGCTGCTGGCCGTCTGGGTCGAAGTCCACTCCGCGTTGCTATATCCGGCGTTTCCCTGGGTCCCGTCATTGGCAAAACCAGCAAGATTACGCGGAGCGTGGAACCCGAGATTGCTCAGCGTGACTCCGCAGCCCAGGGGGATACTGAACGATTGAACCGCGCGATCGAGATTTTGATTATAGATCGCATATTCGTAGTGCCAGATGCCCGCGACGGGGCCGGTAACCTTGTAGGCAATGAAAGCACGCCCATCGACTCCCGGCTCCGGCTCTATCGTCTTGATGGTCGCACCGGTCCAGGCACTGATGGCAGGCATCGTTTTCATGGTCGGACCAGTATTGGAAAAAGTGAAACTTGTGGTGCCGGTAACGCTAAAAGGGCAGTAGGAAGCGTTGTTGTACATGTTGCATTGTCCGGGGTGCGCCTGGCACCACGCGTATTCGTGCGGAGTAACGTACTGGACCTCCGAAAAATACGTGGCCCCCGGATTCATGCTGGGTTTCAAATCGTTCGCCTCCACGGCAAGCCGGTGCGACGTGCCGTTGTGGGTATGGCCGGAATGATCGTTCGAAGTCGATGGAAAGGCGCCCGTGAATGGGTTCACCCAGGCGCGCGAACCGAGCTGAGTAAATTGCGCCCCGGTACTGGCGTCATATGTGTCAGAGCAGCCTACTCCCAGCTTGGCGAAGCTGGACGCGGGAACGCAGCCGAGATCGCAGCCATCGATTTGGTCCGCCCCAAACGCATGCTTGATCCAGGCTTCCCCAATCTGCTCAAAGCGCTCGGTGTTGCTCGCGCCGCCGCTCATTCGATAAATACTCTGGGCAATCACAGGATGGTCGGTATTTCCTAATTGGAAAAAATTCACCTCCACGTCGCCGATATTGCAGGCCGTCGGTGGCATCGCGAGGGCGACCTGCGTGCCGTTACTGCCAAACTGTTGCGGAGCACCTATGTCGCTTACGATGAGATCCGGTCCCGGATTCAGCATCGAACCTTCGGGCCGGGAAGGCTGAGCCGTTAATTCCGCACCGGCACCAAATAACAAAGCAAATAGCAGCGTGTAATGACTCAGTGTTTTCTGTAACATTGTCCTCATCCTCCTTTTCACCTCCAGCCCGAGCAAGGCAAAAATCTCCCCGGGCAGCAGCAGCAACATCCATCAATCAAACATCAGGGCACTTTCCTCAGGATCACCTTTTCGATTTCAATTGGAGCCAGGCTGTTGGTCGTCAATTGAACCGGGGTCGAGGAGCCTCCTGGCATCACCTTGCAATCGATCGCCTGCGCATTTCGCGAGACGACTTCACAGGTCCAGTTTCCGGGCAAGGGATCCAAAATGTTCATTCCAGCTGGTTCTTTCACTGACACTGGCAGAATGAGCTTGTCCTCAGCGTTGAACTGAGCTGCCGAAGCGCGATTGCCGGATAAGAGGTAAGCAGGAATCTCAACCTCATCCGGCGTCCGGCGAACGCCGATCTTGTTGCTCTCCTGCCGAACCCAGAAAGTAGCCCGGCAGGCGTAGGGAAAGGTGCCGAGAACGTTAACTGGCGTATACCAGCGAACGAGGTCACCGCTCTTAAACATTTCCATTCCACTGCGAAAAACCGGCTTCCTCACCCCCGCATGGAAAGTAATGATGTCCGGCTTTTGCTCCATCACGTAATTTCCGTCTCCCAGTTCATGCCCCAGATATCCTTGTCCTAAATCACTGGGCGGATGGCGGGGCAGGTAATAGTCGGTCAGCCCAAGCATATCCAGGGATGGAAGCTCGGACCAATAGGGAATGCATCCAGCGGCCGTGACAGCGACCAGAGGTTGCTGCGGCCCGAAGGCCTTCTTCAGGAACAGTCCCAGCACCTGGCCGTCCCATTCCCAAAGTTCCGTCTTGCCCCTTTGGTTTTCCGGATTCCTGAATTGGATCTTTCCGTAAACAACGAAGGAGGCGGTTAGCGCCAGGGCGATGAGCCAGACAGCAAGATTCTTCTCCTTGAAAAAGGATTGGAGGGCGGCAATCGCCTCAATGAGCGCGAAAGCAAAGACGGGCATTAATGGGACAAAAAGCCGGTAAGCCGGAAAGATATCGCCGCCTATGAAAACGAGGTAGGGAATCCACAAAGCGGTGCAGAGAAGCAGCAAAACGCTTCGCCTTCTCGTCGAACGGAACCACACCGCAACGACCAGATAAAAAAGGGCGATGTAGGAAAACGGCGCGAGACTACCGATGCCGTTGGAGACATACTTCAACCCTTCCGACAGGTGATAGAGGGACGGCGCAATTTTCACCCGAGCTGTGTTCGCCACCAGTTCGCCATAATAAAACAGGCGGAAGGTTGTTTGACCCACAAAACAAAGCAGCGGTAACGAAACCAAGGTTAGCAATCCGCGCAGACGTCGTCTGGATCCTGAAATTCCCCAGGCGAAAACGAACGCGAGGAAGAACGCGACGGTAAAGATAGGACCATCCGGCCTGGTCAGGCACAGGAGACCCAGCGCCAGGGACACGGCCAGGATTTTTCTTTGATCGAGTTCCTCGGATTCCATGATGGAGAATCCGAGCGGAAGGGCGGCGGCTAACAAACAGGCGTACAACGGTTGTTCGAGTCCCCCGATGGCCCACACCGCGGTGGGCGCGGCCAGGCAGTAAAAAAGAAGACCGGTTACTAGGGGTAGCCAGGGCACCTGCCGCGAGGCACGGTTTCGCGGAGGCCACGCCAGGAGCGAAACAATAACCAGGATCGAGCATCCAATACCGAGAACCCTCGCCGCGTTGATCAAATCCACTCCGACTACGCCCGGAATGGCCAACAAAAGGATCCATAGCAGATTCGAATAACCTTCGACAGGCCGACCCGCCGTCCACGTTAGTCCCTCTCCATGCAGGAATCGCTTGAGATAGCGTAACGAAATCAGCGCGTCGTCCGACAAAAACGGCATGTAATACCGGGCATGCCAAATCAGGGCCGCGGAAAATACCAGCCCCGCAACGCTAACGAATATCAGGCGTCTTCTGTCGGTAGGTGGCTCTGACGGCTGCATTCCCAACAAGGCTATTCTTCGTGGTACCTGGCGGCCGCAGAGCTTATGGTTCGACGGGCGACGCGGTTGGCGATGGCATGGCGGCTGACGCAGCGGCAATTGGAGTCGGCGACGGCATTTCGGAGAGTCCGCGGGCCACCAGCGCCGCATATTCCTGTTCGCACTGAACGATCTTTTCCGCAGTTAATTCCACTGGGCGCTGTTTGATGGCGGCATGCTTCGGAGTGAAAGCCATATTCGGAGAAAAACATTCGACATAACCTTTCGGAGGCTGTCGGTCGTGCGCCATCTGGGCTGGCAGCCTGAGCTTTGGATTGCGGGCCACGACATAGTCGTTCAATCCCATCGTATCGATAATGTTAACGTGCGGCAGGACCCACGAAATAACTCCGACTGAAGTAGCCGGCGTAACCGGATATCCCGCCGCCGGCAGACGCATGCCTTCCTCGCGGGGCGGAAGGATCGAAGTCTGGTAGACATAAAATATCTTATGCTCCTGATGGCGCATGCAGACGCTGCGCTCGATCAGCCAGAACTGCATTCTATCGAATGCCGAAATGTATCTCAGGACGAAATACGGGGTCCACGGCACCTGCATTTTTAGCACCTTGGCGACCGAGCCAGTCATGTAATACGTCTGACGGCGAAGGATCAGATTGTGAGTAGCTCCCCAGTGGAGCCATGGAATCGGCCACGAAAGGACAATAAAAAAAGCGAACAGCGGCGCCGCGATCTTGGCGGATAGGCCGAGGCCATTCAGCGCCCACAAAAAGGTAATGAAAATGAGCAGAATCAACTGACTGAAAACGCGATACTCGAAATGGTCTCCGCCAATGATGATGGTGTAGTAACACACGTGGCCCAGGACCGTCAGGATCACCAGCAGATTGGTCGTGGGAAGCTTCACCAATTCGCGGAGAGATTTGATCCGCCGGAGTCCGACCAGGAGCGCAGCCAGAACCAGCAACAACCAAATCCAGAGAGCATACTCCAACACGAAACACGCGAGATACCTGAACCCGCTCTCGTACCACCATCGGCCCGAGATTGCTTTCGCATAGTAGGTGTTAGGCAACCAGCTCCCGTAAAAGGCGTGCCTCCACAAAACGTGCATTGGAATTATCAAGAGGGGTGTGGCTCCGAGCGCCAGTTTTGCGAACACGGGTGGCGATGAAATGGTCGTCCGTTGCTCCCAGAACGCTTTGATTAACACCACGACCGTTGCCATCGCGAAGAGCAATCCGTCGGGCCGTGTCAAACAGAGCAATGCCGTAGTCAGGCTCAGCCAGAACATCCATCGGCGCCCGGTATTCTCGATGAACAGGGAGCAGTAGATCCAAAGGGTGAGAAAGAAATTGAACATCGCTGTCTCCAGGCCGGAGCTGGTCCAGGCCAGAAAAGTGCGGTTCGTGACCACCCCGGCAAAGACCAGGCCGAGAAAAAGCAGTCGATATTTTTGCAGCCGCTCCGTCAGTTTCAGCTTCAGGACAATCAGCCCGCCGAGCAGCAGCGTCAGATAGGTAAAGAGGAGGGCAATATTATTCGCGGCCGCCGGCGGCTCGACTCCAGTGATGCGCCAGACGACATCCAGCAACACCACCCAGAGAAAACTTGTGTACCCTTCCACCGGCCGGAAAGGGGGCGCGTTCCAAACATAGCCGTAGCCCAAATGGCCGTTACTGATGTAGCGGAAGGCGATAAAGGCGTCGTCAGTGAGAAACCAGAACAGGCGCCAGCCGCAATAAACCGCTATCACGGTGGCCAGGGAAATGACCGTCAGGGTGATCTTCTCTTTTCGCGTGGCTATCTGGATCATCGGGCAAAGTCTGGATAGTAACATCATCGCCGAAGACCGAAAGGCCCTTCACCAGTAGAGCCGGTTTCGGAGCGCACCCGCAAATCCGGCTCGTGCCTTCCGTGCTTTTCTGCTTACGTGTTACCGAAACGAGCATCATCGTATGGAATCAATCATGGAGACCTCGGCTCTGCCGCTCCCGGCGGGAATGAGTGATTCGGCGAGCATCCCTCTCTGCGTCGATCTCGATGGGACGCTGGTGAAGACAGACCTCCTTTGGGAGGGAGCATTTCTTCTGATAAGGAAGAACCCGAGCGCCTTGCTCCGCTTTCCGCTTTGGTTGGCGAAGGGAATTGCCAGTTTTAAGTACGAAATTGCGCGCCGAGCCGTCCCGAATTGCGAGCTGCTCCCGTATCGAGAGGAAGTCCTTGCTTTGATCGATCAGGCGCGAGCAGCCAAACGGCCCATCGTTCTCGTGTCCGCGGCGCATGAATTGATGGCCAACAGAGTCGCGGAGCATCTCCGATGCTTTAACGAGGTGATCGCGACTCGCGGCTCGGTGAATTTGAAAGCGGAGCACAAGCAAGCCGCTCTCGAACAAAGATTCGGCCGGAAGCAGTTCGACTACGTGGGCGATGCCCGAGCCGATCTTCCCGTTTGGGGCGCCGCCCGCCAGGGATTCGTGGTTACGCACAAGCGGCAATTGTTTCGACAGGCGCAGGCGGTAACATCCGCCACTGAGATCAAGCCGGCTCAGAGAGGGCTCAACGCTCTCGCGCCCGCGATGCGCCTCCATCAATGGTCCAAAAACCTTCTGATCTTTGTGCCCGTCATCATGGCGCATGAAATCGCCAATCCCCGGATTTTTGCCAAGGGGGCGCTCGCCTTCCTGGCTTTTAGTCTCGTCTCCTCGAGCGTTTATCTCGTTAACGACCTTCTCGATCTGGAGGCGGACCGGGCCCACCGGATCAAACGGCTCCGGCCGTTGCCCGCGGGCGAATTGAACGTGGGCGACGGCTTCATCCTCGCGACCCTGCTCCTGTTAGCCGGAATCTTCCTGGCATTCGTCGCCCGCCTGCCCGCTCTGGGCGTCATTCTGCTCGGTTACTTCGGGATGAGCTTCGCTTACTCCAGCTTTTTCAAGCGCATCGCCATCATGGATGTCCTCGTGCTGGCCGGATTTTACACGCT
The DNA here is from genome assembly GCA_035274845.1 of Chthoniobacterales bacterium. Classification (NCBI taxonomy): domain Bacteria; kingdom Pseudomonadati; phylum Verrucomicrobiota; class Spartobacteria; order Chthoniobacterales; species Chthoniobacterales bacterium. The sequence goes on along the minus strand of DATENU010000016.1, from coordinate 98,558 downwards.
GAGAATCTTCGCCGGCAGCGCGGCGACCAATATTCCCATCTCGGTCTGGCTGCTGGCGTTTTCGATGTTCTTCTTCCTGAGCCTTGCTCTGGTAAAACGCTGTTCGGAACTACTCGAAGATGCTTCCGGCATGTCGCGCTCGAGGGGATATTTGTCCGCCGACCTGCCCCTGGTGGCAGCGTTGGGAGTGGCGAGCGGCATTGTTTCCGTCCTGGTTTTGGTCCTCTATGTGATGAACCCGGAAGTCACCGTGCTCTATCGCCATCCGGCCATCCTCCTCTTCATTTGCCCGTTGCTCCTGTACTGGATAAGCCGGGTCTGGATTCTTACCACGCGCGGCCTGATGCACGATGATCCAGTCATTTTCGCGCTCCGCGACTGGCCAAGCTACTGTGTCGGAATACTCGCCGGCCTGGTGATGTATCTGGCCCTCTAGAACGAGAGAGAGGTTTCGTTCAGAGTTTCAATCGCTTGAAAAGCGATTCGGGAATCAGTTTGATCACCAGCATGATGTAACGCCAGAACCACGGAATGTAGGCGACATTGCTCCCCCTCTCCAAGGCTCGAACGATCCGACCTCCGACGTACTCAGGCGACGCCACCAAAAAGAGGCCGGGCATCCCATAGGTCATCGCGGTATCCACAAAGCCGGCCTTTATGGTCACGACCCGCACCCCGGCGTGAGAAAGCCGGTTGCGAAGCCCTTGCAAATAAATGGTGAATCCTCCCTTGGCCGCGCCGTAAATGTAATTGCTTTGCCGTCCGCGATCTCCCGCCACGGACGAAATCCCGATCACGAAGCCCGATCGCTGTTGCTCCAGACAGGCCGCCAGGGGCTCAAGAATACTGGCCGCGCCGATCAAATTGCGCGCCAGCACAGCCACCCGCTCTTTCGAATCGCTCTCGGCCAGCCCCCGTTCCGCAAGATAACCGAAGGCAAGCAGCACGCCTCGAAATCCTCCTACCTCGCCCCGGACTCGTTCGACGAAACCGGCATGGCTCTCATAATCTTCCGCGTCGAAGAGACTCCAACCAACTTCTATTCGATAACGGAGCCTGAAGTCGGATGCCAGCCGCTCGAGCTCTTCTCCATCGCGCCCGGCCAGGTAAAGCGAATAGCGTTTTTCGGCGAAAGCGGCCGCCGCGCTCCGCGCGATCGCTGAGGTTGCGCCCAGGATTAGCACTGGTTCTTTCACGTTGGAGCGCCGCCCATGGCCAACAGGCGCGCCAGATCGGAACTGAAGCAATTGCTTAGATCTACCGCGGCCTTGATTAGCTGCCATTCCGCAAATCGGGGATACATGGCCCTGAAGGTCTCACCCTTAACGCGGGCATCCTTCGCAAGGTAGATGCGGCCTCCATGCTCGAGCACGATCTCATCCAATCGATCTAGAAACGGAAACAACCCGGAATCGGTCATCGGCAGGTCAAGCGTGAGTGTGAAACCTTCAGTGGGAAAGGAAAGCAGTCCCTGACCTTCCGCGCCGAAACGTTTCAAGACCGTGAGGAAGCTGGCGCGTCCGCTCCGGGCGAGCTCCTCCAAAATGAGCCGCAATCCCCGGCGCGCGTGAACCGAAGGGACCACACATTGATACTGCACGAATCCGCGCCGGCCGTAGAGGCGGTTCCAATTTCCCAATCGATCCAGGGGATAAAAGAATTTCTCGCAGGAGCTAACAAACGGACCCTTCTTTTTACTCTGCGCAAAATAGTAAAGCCGGTTGAAGAGCGAGACGCCCCACGGTTTTAGGAACCAACCCGGAAAACTCGCCGGAATATTTCGCGGCTGGGCCGATTCCCATTCGAGAGGCTTCTTCACTTCTGCAGGCAACTCCGAAATTTTGGCGTGATGGCCGCGCATCAACACGCTCCGGCCGAAGCTCTCTCCACGCGCCAGGCAATCGAGCCACGCTACGGTATATTCGTCGTCGAACTCGCGCTTCTCGAGCAGTTCCAATGATTCATCGAGATTGCGCGCGGGATGATGCTGCGCAATCACGGAAGCCGTTTCAATGGGGATGAGCCGCAGGGCGATTTCGGTGATGATGCCGGTAAGGCCCATCCCACCAACGGTGGCCCAGAACAATTCCTTCTCCTGTTGGGGCGAACAGCGCTTCCGCTGGCCGTCGGCCAGAACCAGCTCGATTTCCTCCACATGATTACCGAAAGTTCCAACGCGATGATGGTTCTTCCCGTGCACATCCGCGGCGACGCAGCCGCCGAGCGAGACGAACTTCGTCCCGGGCGTCACCGCTGGAAACCAGCCGCGCGGAACAAACGCCTCGAGCACTTCGGCGATCGTGCTTCCAGCTTCAGCCCTTAAAACACCGGGCCGATCGTCGAAATCCAGGAAGCGATTGAGGCGCTCGGTTAGCATAACCGAACCATCGGCGGACATGGCCGCCTGCCCATAGCTGCGTCCCTGCCCGCGCGCGATCACCTGCCCTTCGCGGGGAGGCACCGCTTCTTTCATCCGCTCCGGGCGCACAACCCTGGAAACTCCCCGGGGATAACGTCCCCAGCCGCTGATTTCCATTGTCTTGGATCGCATGGTTACCTTGCCGTTCTCAACCGGAGCGCGCCGATCTTGGAAGTGCTCCCTGGAGCAAGCAAGAGCTTTTGGACGATGGCGGCAAGTGGCGTTCGAAATCCGCGAGCGGAAAATAGAAGCAGGGTGCGGCTCGCTCAACTGCTGCGAACAGGACCAGGGCAGATCAGGGAATGATCTCCACCCACTCGTTCCGGGCGCGCGAATCTGCGACGGCCTGGACGACCCGCATGTAGCGAACGCCATCCTCGAAATCGGGATGCGGATGCATCTTGCCTTTGGACCTCACGGCGTTGATGAAATCCTCTTCCACCTGCCAGCCGCCCTCCAGCTCCGGCGTTATCTCCACCTCGTGCAAGGCGCGGTCGCCTGCTCGGCCGGCATTAATGACGTCCGTCCCAAAATCATAGGTCATGGTCCCCGTGTCCCCGTAAACCTCCACACGGTCACCCGAAGGCAACGCGTTGATTCCGCTGAATTCCAGAACGCCTTCAGCGCCGTTGGAAAAATGGCAGAGCACCGTGAGCAAATCCGGCACGATCAGCTCGTAGCCTTGCCGAATCGCATGCAGAATTTTTCCGCGCGCAAAGACACCGGTGATGTCGCCAAACCATCGCTGGAGCACCTCGATATAAATCCCCAGCGCCAAAACATTCAGCCCGCTGATCTCAATGCGCTGCCGCCAATGGGCCGGGGCGTCGGCATTCAGATAAGCGCCGGTGAAACTTTGGAGACGAATGTGGTGGGGCCGGCCGAGATAATTCTCCGCCAGCAATTTTTTGACGAGGAGATCACCCTTTAGCCCGAACGGAGGCGGACAAAGCATCGTGACCTGTTCCGAGAATCGTTTCGAGGCGGCGAGCATCTCCTCCGCTTCCGCGCGGTCCATCGACATCCGGGCCTGGCAAAAGACATGTTTGCCGGCTTCGAGCGCCGAAATCGTGACAGCCGAGTGCATGTAGGGCGGAGTTCCGATCCAGACAATATCGATCTCCGGAATCGAAAGAAGGTCCGCCCAATTCTGCATCGGCGTGGCATGGGGCACATTCTCCTGGCAAAATTTCTCCGCGCTTTCGTAGCTGGAATTTGAGACCGCCACGATTTCCACATCGGGTTGCTTTTTCAGCCCGGGCAGGTGCCGGTTACGCACAATGTCGCCGGCGCCGATAATTCCGATTCGCAGCTTTTGATTGTTTGTTTTGCTCATGTCTGACAGCTAAAGGTAAAGGTTTCGCGCTTGAATAACCCGGGGGAACAACAGGTCCTATCGAATTAGAAATCGCAACGGTTGCCAATCGTTAATTCACTAAATCGTTCAGACGCCAATATTTCTAAACGAACTATCTTTGACTCTCTCACCCGGCGTCCGTTCAAGATTCGCTTGACTACCGGGGCGGGCGCGCCAGCTTACGCACCTTCGAGGTTTGTTATGGCAAAAGTTTGCAGCATTACAGGATCAAAAGTCACCCGCGGCAGTGTGATTCACCGGCGCGGTATGGCGAAGAAAAAGGGCGGCGTCGGCCGCCACGTGACCAAGAACGTGCCGCGCACCTTTGGCCCGAACCTGCACGAGCGCAGAATCTGGGTGCCCGAATTGAAGAAATTTGTCCGCATTCGGGTGACTGCCCGGGGGATGAAGACGCTGAACAAGAACGGCGCCTACGCGACCTTGAAAAAGGCCGGCTTGGTTCCCGCCTAGGGAAACGGCGAGTTCCGCCCCCCTTTCTGCCGGTGCAACGGACTAGCGCTGGCTAACCGTGAACGCTGAAGCTTTCTTGCGAAGGAGGGCTGAACGTAAGAACGTCGCTTTTATGTCTCACGAGCTGGAACAATTACGTGACGCCGCGCTGACCGAAATTGGCGGGGCCACGGACGAGCAGGCGCTGGAAGCGGTCCGCGTTCGCTACCTGGGCCGAGCCGGCAGTATTTCCGCCTGGGCCGAGCGGATGAAATCGCTCGGCAAAGAAGAGAAGCCGGTTGTCGGAAAACTCCTGAACGAAGCGCGCACTTCGGTCACAGCCGCGATCGCCCAAAGCGCCGAGCGCCTGCGCAGTGAAAAAGAAGCGCGCCAGTTGGCCAACGTCGACATCTCACTTCCCGGGACCGTCGCCGAGATCGGCACCCTTCATCCCCTCACCCAAATGCTCGAGCGCGCGATCAGCATTTTTCGCCGGATGGGTTTCGCGCTGGCGGAAGGTCCGGATGTCGAGACCGAATGGCATTGCTTCGACGCGCTCAACACCGCGCCCGATCATCCCGCACGCAACGAACAGGACACCTTCTTTCTGCCGGACGGCCGTTTGCTTCGGACCCACACTTCGACCGTCCAGATTCGCGCCATGGAAAAAGCGCCGCCGCCGATCCGCATCATTGCGCCGGGCGCTGCTTATCGACGCGATGAGGTCGACGCAACTCACAGTGCGCAGTTTCACCAGATCGAAGGTCTTTACATCGATGAGAAGGTGAGCGTCGCGGACTTGAAGGGGACGCTCGAATTTTTCCTGCGCGAATTGTTCGGCGCGGAGACCCAGATTCGTTTTCGCCCGCATTATTTCCCGTTCACCGAGCCGAGTCTCGAGGTCGACGTAAAATCCAAAGCGCTCCGTGGCGGCGAGCAATGGCTCGAAATGTGTGGCTGCGGCATGGTGCACCCGGCTGTCTATGAACAGGTCAATTCAGCCCGCCGCGACAACGCTTACGATCCCCGGAAGTGGAGCGGGTTTGCTTTCGGTTTCGGCATGGACCGGCTCGCCATGATCCTGTTCGGCATCCCGGATCTCCGCTATTTCGCCGCGAACGATCTGCGGTTCCTGAAGCAATTCGCATGAAAAAACGGATGATAACCTTCCAGGTTGTCTCGGCCGGCAGGCATCTTGCCTGTCGTATCGAGGACAGGCTGGAAGCCCGTCCGCCGAGTCAGGCACGAATGCCTAACTTCCCATGAAATTTTCCGTCAACTGGCTGCGCGAATTTGTTGAGTTGCCCGCGAGCGTCGATGAGCTCGCCGAACTGCTCACCATGGCGGGCGTCGAGATCGAAGGGATCGAAAAGCGCGGCGCGAATTTCGACAAGGTTGTCGTCGCGCAGATCAAGGCATCCGAGCAACACCCGAACGCCGACCGCCTCAGTGTCTGCCAGGTCGACGATAGCAGCGGCCAGCAACGCCAAATCGTTTGCGGCGCGAAGAACTACCACGTCGGCGACAAGGTTCCGCTCGCGCTGCCGGGCGCGGTGCTGGTCAACGATCTGAAAATCAAACCGAGCAAACTTCGCGGCGTTGAATCGCAGGGAATGCTTTGCAGTCCCAGCGAGCTGGGCCTTTCCCAGGACAGCGACGGCCTCCTCATTCTCTCGCCGGAGGCAAAGATCGGGGAACCGATCGCGTCCTTGTTCCCCTCGGACACGATTCTCGACGTCGAGATCACACCGAACCGCGGCGACCTCCTTAGTCATTTCGGTTTGGCGCGAGAAATAGCCGCGCTGCTAGGGTCATCGCGCTGCGATGACCGCGGACGGCGCAGCGCGCCGTCCCTACCAATTAGGGCCGATAGCATTCGCATTTCCGCACCGGACCAATGCCCATTCATTTCGTTCCGCAAAATCGACAATGTCACGGTTGGGCCGAGCCCGGATTGGTTGCGAGCGAAGATCGAAAGCGTCGGGATTCGATCGATCAACAACATCGTGGATATCTCCAACTTCGTCATGCTCGAGCTCGGTCAACCGACCCACGCCTTCGATGCCGGGAAATTGAAGGGCGACATGAACGTTCGCCTCGCGCGCGCTGGCGAAAAATTCCTCGCCCTGGATGGACGGACCTATTCGTTGGGCGAGCGCGATCTCGTGATCGCCGACGAAGCACGGGCGGTCGGCATTGCCGGCGTGATGGGGGGCGAAGAAACCGGAGTGAGCGACTCGACGAGAGAGATTCTCCTGGAAGCAGCCTGGTTCTCTCCGGCCAGCGTTCGGCGCACGGCACGGACGCTCAATCTTCCGAGCGATGCCAGCTACCGTTTCGAACGCCGGGTCGATCCGGGAATGGTCCTGGCGGCGTCAAACCGCGCAGCGGAATTGATGCGCGAGATCGCAGGGGCGCAACCCGCTCCCGAAATCCTGACCGCGGGCCAGCTGCCATCATCTCCACCCGAGGTTGCGTTGCGCTACGAGCACGTCGACGAGCTGATCGGCGTGTCGGTCGCGCCAAAACGCGTGGACGAAATTTTGGCGCGGTTCGGTTTGGAAAAAGCCGATTCAGGCGACGAACAAAGTTCGTGGCGCATCCCGAGCCACCGGTTCGATCTTCAACGCGACGTCGATCTGATCGAGGAAATCGTTCGCGGCTTCGGAATTGCACAGGTGCCGGGGAATGATCGCAGCCGATCCACGCCCGAGTCGGAGGCGGATCGGAACCACGATTTTGAAGGAACCGTTCGCGCGCACCTGGTCGGGCGCGGGCTCAACGAGGTCAGGACTTCGAAATTGATTTCGCGAAAGGTGGGCGCACTGGAACACGCCATCGAATTGCGGAACCCGTTAAACGAAGATTATGCCGCGCTCCGGAAAAGTTTTCTCTCGCCCCTTCTGAATGTTTTGGAGCGCAACGTTCTGGCCGGCGCGGAGCGGGTCGCGATTTTCGAACTCGGACGCGTCTTTCTTCCGCCCGACGCAAGAGAGGAACGCCACCTGGGAATTGTCCTGTCGGGCAAACTCGCGCCTTCCATCCACTGGCGATCGCAGGATCGCATTCTCGATTATTTCGACCTGAAGGGTGTGATTGAATCCGTGATTGGCCCCACCAGTTTCCGCCGGACAGAGCGGCCCGATCTGGTTCTGGCCATGGAAATATTTGCGAACGAACGCCCGATTGGCTTTGCCGGGCAAATTTCATCCGACCAGGCGAAGGCGCTCGGCTCGGCCCATCCGGTCTGGTTCGCGGAGATCAATCTCGAAGTTCATGCCCCGAGCCGGCCGATGTATCGGGAAATCGACAAGTTTCCCGCCATCACGCGCGACATCGCGATGATCGTCCCGGAAGATTTAACGCACGAAAAAATTATCACGACGATGGCAAGCGCGAACGAACCGCTCCTGGCGAGCGTGGAGCTATTCGATGTCTTCAGCGGAAATGAAGGACAAAGTTTCGGCGCTGGAAAAAAGTCGATGGCATATGCGTTGACATATCGCGACAAAACTCGCACACTGACGAACGACGAAATCAGCGTGGTCCACGCGAAGATTCGCGAGCGGTTGCAGCGGGAATTGGGCGTGGAGCTACGGGAGTAGTTCTTTGACAGGTCGAGAGTTTTTGATTGAGGGTTGGGATGGAAACCAGCGCTTTTCGCTCAACTCTCAATCGAGAACTCTCAACCGATTTACCCTGCGGTGTTCGAGATTACAGGTGTGATTCCCGAACCGATATTTCATTAGCTCAGGAGGCTTGGCCGTATTGGGAAAATGACATGCCTTAATTGGAAGTCAGACGCTCGTGCGGTGGTCATCCGCCCGTTACCGAAAGGGAACGGGATATCCGCCTTAACGGCATCTGCGGGGTATTAATTTAAACCCCGGGCCGCAAAGGCGGTTCGGGGTTTTCTCGTGCTCATGCTCGTAATCGTAATCGTAATCGATTCAATAAAGACTCGATCACGAGCAGGAGCACGAGCACGATTACGATGAGTGCAGGAGACCAATTTATGAAAATCCAATTCTCACTTTTTCTTACCGCAATTACACTGCTCATCGCGCCGTTGCCGGCCCGAGCGATCACTCCGGCGACGCCGGATCTCGTCATCGAGAAAACCACCCAGACCTCATCCACGTTCTGGATGGTCAAAGTCAGGAACATGGGCAAAATCGATGCGGCTGCGACCACGCTGAAGATGGTTGCCACCCCCGGCGGATCGTATACCTGCCCGGTCCCCGCGATCAAAGCGGGCGCAACCGCGGATGTCCCCTGCCGGATGCCGTTCAAGAGCCGGGCTGGGATGCAGTGCGAGTTCATTCTAAATCCCGACAAAGTGGTTGCCGAAAATAATTACGGGAACAATCGCACCACCGCCCTGACGAATCCGAAGTTCAATTAGTCAGCGGCAAAGCATTTGAAAATTTTCCGGTAAGCGAGAAACTGCGCGAACATGCGCGCAATTCTCGCCCTCGAAGACGGTCGGATTTTCGAGGGAGAATCATTCGGCGCAGTCGGGACGCGCGTCGGCGAAGTTTGCTTCAACACTTCGATGACCGGCTACCAGGAAGTCCTGACCGATCCCTCATACCGCGGCCAGATCGTCGCCATGACTTATCCGCTCATCGGCAACTACGGCACGAACGCGCTCGATCAGGAAAGCCGCGAGCCGCATGTCCGGGGCTTCGTCATTGAAGAACTAAGCGAGATCCCGAGCAACTGGCGCTCCGAAAGTTCCCTCGAAGAATATTTGCGGCTTTGGAAAATTCCCGGCGCGCAGGGCATCGACACGCGAGCGCTGACCCGTCACTTACGAGAACGGGGCGCGATGAAGGCCTGCCTGACCAGCGAGGCGCTTTCGGAAAAAGAGGCTGTCGGGCAGGCGATCGACGGCGAGGGCGTAATCGGGATGGATTACGTCCGCGAAGTCAGCACGCCCGCCCCCTATGAATGGGACGCCGCCGACCGGCTCAGTGAAACCTGGTCGGTGGCAAGTGGAAACGCGGACGAAGTCATCAGGGAAAAGCTCCCGCCGGTGCGGTATCGCGTGGTCGCCTACGATTACGGGATCAAGGAGAACATTTTGCGCCGGCTGCGCCAGAATGGGTTCGCAGTCACGGTCGTTCCCGCCACCGCGACCGCCGAGGAAGTGCTGGCGCGAAAGCCGGACGGAATCTTTCTCTCCAACGGCCCGGGCGACCCGTCGGTGCTCCACTACGCCCACGAATCTCTCCGCGGTTTGATGGGGAAGAAACCGATCTTCGGAATTTGCCTCGGCCACCAGGTCCTCGGCTATGCCGTGGGGGGCAAGACTTTCAAACTAAAATTCGGCCATCGCGGCGGCAATCAACCGGTCAAGGATTTGCGCACCGGGAAAGTGGCCATCACTTCTCAAAATCATGGATTCGCGGTCGACGCGGAATCGTTGCCGCCGGAGATGGAAGTCACGCACATCAATTTGAACGACGGCACGGTGGAAGGGATGCGCCATCGCGAATTGCCCATCTTCAGTGTCCAGTACCATCCCGAAGCAGCGCCCGGCCCGCATGATGCGAGCTATTTCTTTTCGCAGTTCGCGGAGCTGATCGAAAAGGCCCGATAGCGCAATCCAACGGCCTGAGGGCAGGCCGTCTCCACTAGCTTCTTCTCAGCGCAGCGACTTCGCGCACCATCCGCAGGCTGTCCTGCACGAAACGAATCTTGCTTCCCTCGTAATGGTTCCAGCGCACGGGAATCTCCCGGATTCTCAAATGCGCGCGATGAGCGAGGTAAAGCAACTCGACGTCGAAGCCGAAACCGTCGGTCTTCGCTCGTTCCAGGATGGGGCGAAAAACATCGAGCCGAAATGCCTTGAATCCGCATTGGGTGTCCCAAAACGGCAGGCCGGTGGCGACTCGCACAATCAGATTGAAAACGCGGCCGCCCTGTTCTCGACGCCAGGACTGCCGGTTGCCAATCAATCCTCGATCGAGCGCGCGCGAACCAAAGGCGACATCCAGCTCCCCTGCCGCGATTGGGGAAATAAGTTTCGGGGCTTCCTCGATTGGCGTCGAGAGGTCCGCATCGGAAAACAATCCGATCGGCCGCGTGGCCGCGAGCAACCCTTCGCGGACCGATGCGCCCTTCCCTCGATTGGGCGAGTGCTCCAGCAGCCTGGTCTCGACCCCGCCCGTCGCCGCAAAAATATCGCGCGCCACCTGGGCGGTAGAATCGGTCGACCCGTCGTTCACGACGATGAGCTCGCTCTCCGGGCTGTTGCTCTGCAGATAGGCCAGCGCCTGGCGCAAAGTTTGGCCGATTCGCCCCGCTTCGTTGTAAGCGGGAATAACCAGGGAAAATGGCGAAAGCGTGGTCACGGGATCTGGAAAGAGAGGTTATTTATCCTGATCCCTTCCGCCGCGCACGTAATTTGTGGGCCTTTGGAGACGGCACGCCCTCGTGCCGTTGGGCTAGCGCGTCATGGCGTCCCCTTCCCGGCCTGAGGGCAGGCCGGCTCCATTGCAGCCGGCTCCATCCGGAGCCAGCTCCAATTTTGCTTTTCACCTCAGGGAACTGGGGCACCTTCCCCCTGAACATGGCCGAAGAAAATCAGAGCGCCGACTCAAATGGACCCCTCGCCACCAATCCCGTGGTGGTGGTCCAGGAAATCGGGCAGAAAGGCCGCGGATTTCTCCGGGAAATCGGCGGCATGTTTTGGTTCATCGTCCACACCTTCACCGAGACCGTCGCTAACATGCGGCGGGGCCGGGCGCCCTTCCGCGCCGCGAGTTTCTTCCGGCATACGGAACGCGCCGGAGTCGGATCCGTCCCGCTCGTCGCGATGGTTTCCTTCTTTCTGGGGCTGACGATGGCGCTGCTGACTGGGTATCAGCTGGAACGCTTCAGCCAGGAGCGGTTGGTCCCGGGCCTCGTGGCCATCGCCTTCACGCGGGAACTCGGACCGTTAATGACCGGCATCATGCTGGCGGCCCGAATCGGCGCAGCCTTCACCGCGGAACTCGGGACGATGGAAGTAAACGAAGAGGTGGAAGCAGTCGAAGCGATGGGCATCAGTCCGCTGCGTTTTCTCGTCGCGCCGCGAATGCTGGCCCTCTTCGCGTTGATGCCGTGCCTCTCCGTCGTTTCCAGCATCGCTGCCATTATTGGGACCTGCTTTATCTCCTACGCCTATTTCAACATTCCCCTGGTTTACTTTAACGACCTGGTCATCAACTCGCTCCTCATCCGCGACATCATCACCGGCATCTTGAAAAGTTTTCTCTTCGGAACGTTGATCGCGGCGATCGCGTGCTACCGGGGATTGAATGTGACTGGCGGTGCGGCAGGCGTCGGCAACGCTACCACCTCGAGCGTCGTCACCGCAATCACGACCGTGATCGGTTTCGATACGCTCTTCAACATCATCTACACGGTTTTCTTTCCCACATGAGCGCGCCGATTCCCGACGTGGTCGAGCTGCGCGATGTCCGCCTCAGCTTTGACGAAAAACAGGTTCTCGATGGCGTGTCGCTCCGGGTCGAGCCGCTCGATCGCCTCGTGATCATGGGCCAGAGCGGCAGCGGCAAAAGCACGATCCTGCGTTTGATCCTGGGGATTCTGCAGCCGGACAGCGGTTCGGTTTTCTTTAAGCAATTCGAAATTACGCGGTTGAACCGGCGAAAACTCCAGCAGGTTCGTGCCCAAATCGGGATGGTTTATCAGTATTCCGCGCTCCTCAGCTCGCGAAACGTGCGCGACAACGTGGCCTTGCCTCTCGAGGAATTAACGAAGAAAAGCCGCGTCGAGATCGATCGAATCGTGGACGAGAAATTGGAGATGGTCGGAATGCTCGACGCGAAAAGTCAGGCGCCCTCGGAGTTGAGCGGCGGGATGCGGAAGCGCGTCAGCCTGGCGCGCGCGCTCGTCATGGAACCGGAGCTGATCCTGTTCGACGAGCCTTCCGCCGGGCTGGACCCGGTCATCGCGACGGTGATCGACGAATTAATCATCAGCCTGACCGAGAGCTCGAAGGTCACCTCGATCATCGTGACGCACGAAATGGACAGCGCGTTTCGTGTCGGCACCCAGATGGCGATGCTTTATCAGGGAAAAATTATTGAACAGGGCGAAGCCGAGGCGTTCAAAAACTCGACCAACCCCGTGGTGGCGCAGTTCTTGAGCGGTAGCACGGAAGGCCCCATTCTGGAAGGAAGCAAAGATGCAGTTGCAACGAAATGAAGTCCTGACCGGCCTGCTCGTCCTGGCGACGATCGCAGTGCTGGCCTTTATCCTGATTCTGCTCGGGGCGCCGGGATTGTTCCGCCCGCTAGTGACGTATCGGATTTACATGGACAACGCCGCCGGGATCAAACAAGGCGCGCCGGTGTTGCTGGCGGGACGCAAGATCGGGCAGGTCGATAAATTGTTTTCGCCGGTGTCTAAAGAAGAGGCGGCCAAGGCGATCGCGGCGGCCGAGGTGTTGCACGCCGGCGATCCCAGCCCAACGCCCGCCGACAAGCCGAAATACGAAGCGCGCATTGACGTGAAGGTGGACAAGAACGCGCTCGTTTACAAAGACGCCAGAACGCGCCTCATCACCCTCGGCCTGCTCGGAGAAGTGGCCATCGACATTACCCAGGGCAACGAGAGTTCCGGGCGGGCCAATGACGGCGAAGTTTTCGCCGGCGAACGGGTCCCGGATTTCGGCGAGTCCATTTCCAAAATGCTCGACATCGTGAAGCCGGTGGCCACCGAAGCCACCGCCACCTTGAAGGAACTGCAAACGACCGCGCAAAACCTCAGCCGAATCACCGATGAAAGCTCTCAGCTCAATATGGGCCTCGCCCAGTTTCGCACGTTCGTCGAAAACTTAACGAACCTGACCGGCCGCGACAGCTCGCTCTCCGTTGCGCTCAAGAACGTGGAGAAGATCAGCACCGATCTTTCCAGCAACGACAACATCCAGATCACGCTGCAGAATTTTCGCGAATCGTCCGACAAGTTGAAGGGAGTCTTGACTGACCTCAGTCAACTGGGGCCGGACCTCAAAGCGAGCGGCCAAAACGTAAAGGAGCTGACCGAAACTGTGAAGACGCAGCCGTGGCGCCTGATCTGGCCAAGTACGAAGAAATATCCGCAGGACGAACGGGCCGCGCCCGAGGCGACTCCAACCAAGAAAACAACCAAGCCGCCGCGGAAAACGGCCGCCCCCACTCCGCCACCGCGGACGCGATAGTCAGGATTGGAGCCGGCACGCCCTCGTGCTTGGAGCCGGCACGCCCTCGTGCCGGAGGGATGCAGCTCCGTTTTCCCCCAACGGCCTGTGGGCAGGCCGTCTCCATTTCGCCGTCTCCAATTCGCGTCTCTACGCTTTTTTCTTGAGCCGGGCCTGCAGGAAATTCATGACGGCGGACTCTTCCAACTTCAGATCGCCCCGCTTTCGTTCCAGAGTGTCGGCAGTCTTCTGTTTGAGGCCTTCGATCATCGCGCCATTTAGATAGGTTTCGAGCACGGCCGGATGGACGTAACACTTCCGGCAAACCGTCGGCGTGTTTCCGAGGATTTTGGCCACAGCCGTAATAGCGTCTTTGATGTTCTTCTTCGCCTGGGTCTTGTTTTCAAAGGCTTCCTGCGCGTTCAAGGCCATCGCGGCCAGGACGGTTCCCGCCCAGGTCCGAAAATCTTTCGCGGTAAAATCGTCGCCGGTGATGTCGCGGAGATACTCGTTCACATCCTCCGACGTGACCTTCCGCTTTTCCCCCTCTTCGTCGACGTATTGGAAAACTTCCTGCCCAGGCAGATCCTGCAGCTGCCGAATGATCTTCGCCAGCCGTCGATCGGTCACGTCGACCTCGTGCTTGATCCCGCTTTTGCCGCGAAAGCTGAACCTCAGCTTGGTGGCCGTCGCTTCCACGTGGTGACTGCGCATGGTGGTCAGGCCGAATGATTTGTTTTCCTTCGCGTATTCCTCGTTTCCAATCCGAATGAAAGTCCGTTCGAGAAGTTGGACCACGGTCGCCAGCACTTTCTCACGTGGCAGCCCGCGCCGCTTGAGGTCGCGATTTACTCGCCGCCGGATTTTCGGCAACGCCTTGCCGAAAACAACCATGCGTTCGTATTTGTTTTCATCGCGCGTTTCGCGCCAGCGCTCGTGGTAACGGTATTGCTTCCGGCCGCGCGCATCGCGGCCGGTCGCCTGGATGTGGCCGTTCGGGGCAGGGCAAATCCAGACGTCTGTGTAAGCCGGCGGAACGGCGAGACGATTCAGGCGAAGGAGGCGGGTCTCATCCCTGATTCGTTTTCCCTCGGTATCGAAGTATTCGAAGTCGTCGCCTTTGCGTTTTCGGGTGTAACCGGGCTGCTCGTCGCTGACGTAACGCAGGCCGGCTTCCTCCGCGACCGCGACCGGATCAGGCGCAACTTCGATCTCGTCGATTTTCTTCTTTTCCGCGCGCAGTTTCTTCTTCGAGGGCATCCAAGCTATACGTGCGAAAAGCGGTGCAAGGTCGCACGAATTTGGAGGGCCGAGCTCCGCGAGCCTGGGCGGCGTCACTGGCGAGGCCACGCGGCGTCGCAGAGCTCCGCCCTCCAGGCGCGCCGCCGACCTACGCGCCGTAGCTCTTCGTGAATTTCTTCCGGGATTCGCCTTCGGATTGGGGCGCTTCCGGGCTAGCCGCTTCCTCGCCCGAAGACGTCGGAGAAGGCTCCGGCGGTTCCGGTTTGGTCTCCGGCTGGGAAGTAACGCCGGACTTCTGGCCCCGCGTTTCTTGCGACACCTCGACGAACGCCATCTGCAAATTCGAGAGGGTATTTCGCAAAACCGCTCCCTCTTCGTTGGTCAGATTCCCCCGGGTTTTTTCCTGAATCATGCTCAGCTGATCGATAAACATTTTCGCCAGCTCGAGATTCACTTCGCCCTGACCCGTCTGCGGATTTGGGATCTGCCCGAGAAAAAGCGCGGCGTTCTGGGCCTGCATCATCACAAATTCGATGAAGCGCTGCGACATCTCGCCCGACTGTGTATTGGTTTGAACTTCGGCCATGCGAGGAAGATAGATGAAGCGTTGAAGAGTTAAAGCGTTGAAGCGCGGAAGCCTATCGCTCTAACGCTTCGACCCTTCAGCGCTTCAACGCCCCGGGCGGCCGCACCTGCGCCAGAACGTACGGCTGGTCCAGGAAGTACTTCGCGGCAACGCGCCGAACCTCCCCCAACGTGACCGCCTCGACGTCGCGTTCGAGCGCTTTGTAATGATCGAAACCGAGCCCGAAAAGCTCGTCGAGCGCGGCCATGTAACCAAACGAGTCGTTGCTCTGGTTCGCGATCTGTTGTTGCCCGATCAATTTCTTCTTCGCGCGCGCCAGTTCCGCCTCGGTTAACCCTTCGGTCGCCAGCTTCCGGATTTCCTCCAGCAACGCCGCTTTCACCGGCTCGATCTTTTGCGGATCGGTTCCGAGGTAAAACAGAAACAATCCCGAAACCAATCCCTGCATCTGGCTTGCGCCCACGTAATAGGCAAGGCCCATCTGCTCGCGGATCCGGACGAAAAAGCGGGAGCCGAGATCGCTGCTGGCTTCGTCGATCAGTTCCAGCGCGGCGCGGTCCGCGCTGAAAATGTCCGTTCCGCGGAATCCTGCCATCAAAACGCCTTGCGCCTTTTCTTTCAAACTTTCGACCGCCACCGTCTCCTTGAGCGGCTCCGGTTGCGGCGGCGCCGTCAAAGCGAGCTCGCCCGGTTTCATCTTGCCGAGCGCTTTTTCAAAAAGCTCACGCACCTCCGTGGCCTTTACGTTTCCAAAAACGGAGACGACCCCGTTACGCGCCACCAGAAGGCGATCGCGAAAGCCGACCAATTGTTTCCGGGTCAGCCCCGCAACGGATTCGGCCGAGCCTTTGCCGCGCAGTGCGTAGGGATGATCGCGGAAGAGCGCCTGGCGCAAAATATTGCGGGCCACGGTGGTCAGCTGCTCTTCGTCCTCCTTTATTCCCGCGAGCTGCACTTCGCGTTCCCGCTCGAGGGCGGACTCGGGCATCGTCGCGTTCAACAGGACGTCCGCCAGGATTTCCACGCCAAGTTGCAAATCCGGCTGCGTGACGTCAACCGCTACGCTGAAACTATTGTTCCCCGCGTCACTTCCGATACTGCCACCGACGGCCTCGATCGTATCGGCGATTTGCTCGGCCGTCCGGGTCTTCGTTCCCTTCAACAGCGTCTTGGCCATCAATCGCGTGATCCCGTTCGTCGCGTTCGTTTCCGCCATCAGCCCGCCGCGAAATACCGCTGCCATGGAGACAAGCGGGAGACGCGGGTCTTCGCGAACCAGAAGCCGGAGCCCGTTCGACAGCTCCACCTTCTGGATTTCGCCCGCTGCAATTGCGGTCACCCGCTCGGCCTCGCCGTGCTGGCCGGTCTTTGGATTCAGCGAGACGATCGTGAGGTTGTCGTCGACCAAATATTTCGCGGCGACGCCGCGGATGTCGCCGGAGGTGAGTCGCTGGACGGCGTCGAGATAATCGCGAGTAAAGTTCAGGTTCCGGGTCAGGAACCAATTCGAGCCGAGATCGGAGGCCTGTCCCCGCATCGTCGTGAGCGAACCGAGGTGGTGGCTCAGCGAAATCTTCTTCGCCTTGGCCAGCTCCTCGGCAGTGACGCCAGTTTCCTTTATGTCGTGGACAATTTGCAGGATGAGCGCCTGTGTCTTTGGGCGATTGGCCGGCTCAACGGTTGCGTCGATCCCGAGCAGTCCGGGGTCGCCGGGGGTATAAGAAAAAGCGGACACCCCGTAGGCCAGGCCCTCCTCTTCGCGCACCCGCCGGTAGAGGCGCGAGCTCCGGCCGTCGCCGAGAATCGTCGAGAGAATGTCCAGCGCCGGGACATCGGGATGGGTGATTTCCGGGATATGCCAGGCCAGGGAGAGACGCGTCAGCTCGGTGACAAATTCCTGGTCCACCTCGCGACGGCCGAGTTGGGACGGTTCGGCCGGAATGAAAACCGGTTGGAGCGATTTTGCGGGATACGCCTCAAAAAGCTCGCCGAGTTGCCGATACACTGCGTCTGCCTCAACATCGCCCACCACGATAAACGTGAGATTATTCGGGACGTAACGGGTCTGGTAATAACGCAGGACGTCGTCGCGGGTGAGCTGGTTGAAAACGTCGATCAACCCAATGACCGGCAGCCTGTAGGGGTGACGCTGAAACGCCGTCGCGAAAAGTAATTGTCCCGCCATCCGGTCGGGATCATCCATGCCCATGGCGAACTCGCGGCGGATCACCTCCTGCTCTTTCGCGTACTCTTCCGTGGGCAGGGTCGAATTCATCATCGCGTCGGACAAAACCTCCAGCGCCACGGGAACTCCATCCTTCGGG
Organism: Chthoniobacterales bacterium; assembly: GCA_035274845.1. Taxonomy (NCBI): domain Bacteria; kingdom Pseudomonadati; phylum Verrucomicrobiota; class Spartobacteria; order Chthoniobacterales; species Chthoniobacterales bacterium. The sequence goes on along the minus strand of DATENU010000016.1, from coordinate 80,984 downwards.
ACATCGATCCAGTAAACCGTGCGATCGAACGAGGTGTAGGCGTTGATATAGCCGCCGGCGTCCTGGACTTTCCGGGTGATCGCGCTGGCCGGGTTTGTTTTTGTTCCCTTGAAGAGCATGTGCTCGAGGATGTGCGACAACCCCGCGCCGAGATGCTGGTTCTCATCCACGCTCCCGGTCCCGCACCACGCCTGCACGCTCGCCACCGGCGCACTGCGATCCTCCTGCACGATAATGGTTAGACCGTTGGGAAGGACACGTTTCTGCGCGGAGCTCGGCGGGAAGGTGACGCCCGGACCGGCGTCCGGTGACCCAGGGTTGAGATGAGCGCTACGCATACAAACGAACGAGAGCCCCTCAGCCGGCGCGGCTCGATTCAGGACAACTTCGGCGCAGACGCGGGAAGTCCAAGCGGAACGTCAGGATGGGAACGCTTTTGCGGTTCGAACGGTTTGACGAACGCCTCGTGGAAATCAAAGACGTTCTTGAAATCCTCGATCGAATCTTCCTCGGTCTTTCCGAAGATCCCTGCCCCGATGAGATTAAAGACCATGTGCCCGACATCCTCGCACGACCGAATTCCCCAATAGGACAACACCGTCACCACCATCGGCCCGAACTCCTTCAGCGCATACTGGCGCACTCCTTCGAGCAATTCCGGCCCGGCCACGTGCCGAACTGAAGCGCCTTTGGCCTTCTTTTGCTGCTTGGTGGTGTAATCGAGCGCGTCTCGAAGAAAAACGTAGGCCTCGCGCTGATAGCGCGGGTCGCTGGCCACAATCGAATCGAGAGCTTCCGCGAATCCTATTTTTTGCATGTTATCCCGCCCGTTTTACCGAGGGCACCCATCATATGCAATAACGCTCCTGCGAGCAACTCTTGCGCGCAGGAAACTGAAATCGCGTCCGGACGAGGCGCGCCGGATGCCGGACGATTCATTCTTGAAAGTAAGAGCGTTCCTGTTAAAAACGCCCGCATACCCCCATGGCAGACATGGACCCCATCCTGGACCTGCTTAACGAGCGCCCCCGCGAGGACTGGTCCTGGAATTTCGACCCGGCCGCCGAAGGTGAAAGCGCGCTCAATGCCGTGGCCTTGTGCAATGCGGCGGTGCTGACCTATTCAGCGCAAACGGATGTAGAACGCTTTCTGGCCAAATGGGGGTTTGAGGAGCCGCGCATTTTTTGCGGGTTCCTGACGCAGGGATTTGTCGCTCGGCGCGGTGATATCATAGTCCTGGCTTTTCGGGGCACCGAACCGATCAACGCCGACGATTGGCTGTCCAACCTGAAGGTTCATCAACGCGTCCTGACGGGTGAGGAAGCGGTCGCGGAGGTCCCGGGACGGGTTCATGGCGGATTCGCCAATGGCCTCGGCGAAGTCGCCAAGGCGATGCGAGACGCTGTCGTGGAACTCGCTCGCGGTGAGGAGACGCGGTTATTCGTCACGGGCCACAGTCTTGGCGGTGCGCTCGCGGTGCTGGCTGCCGCGCTCTTCCATTTCGGTTATCGGCGAAAAATCGCCGGCGTGTTTACATATGGACAGCCCCGGGTGGGCGACCCGGCATTTTCAACCGCGTTCGATCAAGCGCTGGGAGCGGTCACGTTCCGTTATGTAAATGATCTCGATTTGGTTCCCCACGTTCCATCTACTCGCCTCGTCGCCAAGCCAATGGTGCAGGCGCCGCGAACGCTGCACGACTTTCTTCGCAAGGCCAGGGACCTGCCGCGAGAGATTCACGCTGCCCTCGACGCCGTCATCGAAGGCGAACGGTTCTCTCACGTGGGACAGCTTTTGCTTTTCCGGCGAGATGGCTCCATCACGAGCGATGAGCAAGAATGGCAGAACCGCGAGGCAGTTTACTCGGGCACGCTCTCGGAGTTGCTCAGGACCTTCCCAGGTTTGGTGCGCGCCCAGCTCGGCCAACTCCTCCGCACCCAGAACCGGATTCTTGATCACGACCCGGTCCACGGTTACCTGCCGAAGCTCGAAGCGCGGCTGCGTTGATTTTTCGCAAACCCGGCGCGGGGCTTTCGGAATGTGACAACGTGCCCGGCTTTGTGTTGATTCTATTCCGCCATGGCTTCGGTCAGATTTCACGGAACCACCCTCAAGCGCCGGGAGTCGAATGGGTTCACCCTTAAGGAAATCCGGCATCCGGCGGAGGTATTCATTCCGAAACATTCGCACGCCAACGCGCACGTCGGGTTCATCCTGAGCGGCGGATTCACGGAGACATTTACCCGCAAGACGCTGGAGTGCCGGCCCCTCAGTGTCTCCTACATCGCGCCCGGCCTGCCCCATACCGATGACTTCCGGCACGGCGTGCATTGCCTCGTTGTGGAAATCAGTCCCGCACGACTCGAGCGGATGCGCGACCTCGCGGCCTTGCGGGAACCGGTTTTTGTCCATGGCGGCCGGGCGGCGTGGCTCACCCTACGGATGTATGGCGAAGCGCTGCGCACCGACGCCGCATCGTCGTTGGCAGTCGAGGCTCTCGCGTTGGAGATCCTGGCGGAGCTCGCGCGGCTCAACACCGGCCCTGCCCAACCAAAGCCACCGCGCTGGCTCAGTCAGGCGCGCGAACTTCTGCATGCCCGACGTTGCGAGAACCTGACCCACGACGAAGTAGCGAGAGATGTAGGCGTGCATCCGGTTTATCTCGCGACGCTTTTCCGCCGCTGTTTCCGATGCACCATCGGCGAATACGTTCGCCGCTTGAGGGTCGAATTCGCCGCCGGCGAAATCGCCAGCTCCAACCGCTCCCTGTGCGAAATCGGATTGGCCGCCGGCTTTTCCGATCAAAGTCATTTCTCGAAAGTGTTCAAGCACCAGACCGGCATGAGTCCGGGTCTTTTCCGGGCCAACCTTCCCGGACGCCGCCGGGCCCCGTACCTTAGACCGATACAAGACATCACCAGTCGGGGATGTTTGTCTGAACGGAAATGAAGTCCATGGTCCTCATCGCGACGCTGATCTTTGCGGGGACGCTGGCCGCGCAGGTAAGCAAGGATCCGAAGTATCCACCGACGTTGAGCGGCGGAGCGCCCTGCGGCTCGTGCAAGGAGCCGAAAGAGCTGTCGTGGAAAACCGTGATCCCGCCGGAGAACGAGCCCGGTGAGCCGCTCGTGATCACCGGCAAAGTTTTTCAGCACGATGGAAAGACCCCGGCCCAGGGAATGGTGCTCTGGGTTTATCACACCGACCGAACCGGTTATTACAACGACAAAGACGACGCGAGCCATCCCCGGCTGAATGGCTGGATGAAAATCGGCGCGGACGGGAAATACGAGTTCCGGACGATCCGGCCCGGGGCCTATCCGCACCGGTCGACTCCGGCGCACATTCACGCCCACGTATACGGGCCGGGATTCTCGGAGCGTTCGATCGAAGATTACTGGTTCAAGGACGATCCGCGGATCAACGAGAAAGAGCTGAAGAACGCCAGCGACGGGACGGACCATCCGTTTGTCGTGATCGTCGAGCTGAAACGTGGAAGCGATGAAGTATGGCGGGGTGAGCGGGATATCGTCATTCCGGCAGTGAAGTAGCGAAAGCTTCAAGGAGCGGCGGTTTGAAACCGCCGAGGCTTGTTAGAGAGCGGTCCACGGCGGTGTAGACACCGCCGCTCCTTGAAGCTGCACGGAACCTCTTTGCCCAACCCCGCTCCCGGCGTTAGAATCGCGCCATGAGTTCGTTGCAGCAGGAAATCGAGCAGCGCGGCCTTCACATGTTTGATCTGGTCGACCGGAACCCGGAGTCGATCTTCAGTAAGGCCGGGTTTTACCAGCGCATGATGGCGTTTTCGATGCGCGATGAGCATTTCAAGGTGCAGATGTTCCGGTTCGTGGACGTGCTCGCGTCGCTTCGCCATTCCACCGACATCGTCCAGCATCTCGGCGAATATTTTGCGGACATGAAAAACGGCTCGGTGCCGTTCCTCCAGACCGGGATTAAAGCAGCCAAGATTTTCCCGTGGCTTACCGCGCCGGTCCTGCGCTGGAACGTCTCCGGCATGGCGCGTCAATTCATCGCCGGCCGCGACCCGGACGACGTGATGAAGACGCTCCGGAAACGGCGCGGGGAAAAGATCGGGTTCACCGTGGACCTGCTCGGCGAAGCGGTGGTGAGCGAACACGAGACGGACGAATACGCGGCCCGCTGCCTGGCTTTGGTCGAAGGCCTGTCCGCGCAAACCCAGGGCTGGCGCGATCCGCTGGGGAAAAACACCGAGTTGTTTCCGGTGGTCAACGTTTCCGTAAAAATTTCGGCCCTCTATTCGCAAATGAACCCGGCCGACCCGGAGGACGCGATCGCGCATCTCGCGCCGAAACTTCGGCCGATCCTGCGGAGGGCCCGTGAGCTGGGCGCGTTCATCAATTTCGACATGGAGAGTTACGCGCACAAAAACACCACGCTCGAACTTTTCCGGACGCTCTTCATGGAACCGGAGTTCCGCGACTGGCCGCACGCCGGGATCGTGATCCAGGCTTACCTGCGCGATGCCGAGCCGGATCTCCGGAACCTCATCGAATGGGGCCGGCAACGCGGAACACGGTTCACCGTCCGGCTCGTCAAAGGCGCCTACTGGGATTACGAAAAGATCAAGGCGGCGCAAAACGGCTGGCGGGTCCCGGTCTGGCTTCAGAAGCCGGAGAGCGACGCGAATTTCGAGGTCTGCACGCGGATCCTGCTAGAGAACGAATCGATCGTCACCTCGGCGTTCGGTTCGCACAACATCCGCAGCATTGCCCACGCGCAGGCCTACGCGCAGCAGCTTGGGATCGATAAAAGCCGGATCGAATTTCAGCTCCTTTACGGAATGGCCGGCCCGATCAAGCGGGCGCTGGTCGAGATGGGTTATCGCGTCCGCGAATATTGCCCGGTGGGCGAGCTTCTCCCCGGCATGTCGTATCTCGTCCGGCGGCTGCTCGAGAACACTTCGAACGAAGGATTTTTGAAGGCGAAGTTTTCCGACAACGCCGGGCCAGAGCAGTTGCTGCGCGATCCGCGTTCACTCGTAACGAAGGTGTCTCGACCGGCCTCACCGATGCCGGCCACAGGACGCAACGGCCAATCGCTCGACACGCCTCCGGGCGACACCTACGAGAACTCGCCTTCGGTCAATTTCGTCCACGAAAAAGCCCGCACAAAAATGCGGAGCGCCATCGAAGAGATGCGCGGAAAGCTCGGCGCGAAATATCCGATCGTGATCGACGGCAAGAAAATCTGGACCGACAATTTCATCGACTCGATCAACCCAAGCCGGCCGACGCAGGTGGTGGGCGCGGTCGCCGAAGCGACAGTCGAGCATGCCGAGCAGGCGGCGGCGGCAGCGAAGAAGGCGTTCGAGCATTGGTGCCGCGTCAGCGTCGAGCATCGCGCGGAGCTGCTGGAAAAAGTGGCGACCATCATGGATCGCCGCCGGTGGGAGCTCTGTGCCCTCGAAGTTTTCGAAGTCGGCAAACCGTGGGCGGAAGCCGACGGTGATATTCGCGAAGCGATCGATTTCCTCCTCTTCTACGCCCAACAGATGCGGCTCCGCGGCTTGCCGCGGCTCACCCAACACGTCCCCGGCGAAGAAAGTTACCAGCACTACTGGCCACGCGGCGTCGCGCTCGTCATAGCGCCCTGGAATTTCCCGGTCGCGATTCTGACCGGCATGGTCTCGGCAGCGATCGTTACCGGCAACACGGTGATCATGAAGCCCGCCGAGCAATCCGCGGTTTGCGGCGCGATGCTGATGGAAATGTTCGAGGAAGCCGGCATCCCGCCCGGCGTCCTGAATTATCTGCCCGGCAAAGGCCGTGTGATCGGCCAGCACCTGGTCGATCACAAGGACGTGCACATGATCGCGTTTACGGGCTCGCGCGAAGTCGGGCTCCGGATTTGGAAGAGCGCCGGCGAAACGCGCGAAGGCCAGTTGGAGTTGAAGCGGGTCGTTTGCGAGATGGGCGGCAAGAACGGCGTCATCGTCGATTCCGACGCCGACCTCGACGAAGCGATCGTCGATACGATTTATTCCGCGTTCGGTTACCAGGGCCAGAAATGTTCAGCCTGTTCCCGGTTAATTGTGCTCGAGGAAAATTACGACCGCGTCGTGAAGCGTTTGGTCGAAGCGGCGGCCAGTTTGCGCGTCGGCAATCCGGAAACAGCCGGGATCACGGTCGGTCCCGTGATCGACGAGACGGCGTACCGCCGGATTCTGGAGATCATTGAAGCCGGCAAAAAGGAAGCGACCCTCGCCTTCCAGGGCAAAACGCCGCCAGAAGGCTTCTTCGTGCCGCCGACGATCTTCACCGACGTCAAACCCGGATTCAGCCTCGCCTGCGAAGAAATCTTCGGACCGGTCCTGAGCGTGCTGAAAGTGCGCGATCTCGACGAAGCAATCCGGGTGGCGAACGAGACCGACTACGCGTTGACCGCCGGCTTCTTCTCCCGCAGCCCGGCGAACATCGAGCGGGTCAAAGCGGAGCTGGTTGCCGGGAACGTTTACATCAACCGTTCCTGCACGGGCGCCGTCGTCGGCCGCCATCCGTTCGGTGGATTCAAGATGTCAGGCGGCGGCACCAAAGCTGGCGGCGGCGATTACCTCCTCCAGTTCATGGTCCCGCGCGTCGTAACCGAAAACATCATGCGCCACGGTTTTGCACCGGACACCACCCCGGAATTCCGCGCGCCATTTGGGCATTTGGTCCACGAGTAAGTCCGCCGTGATAGACGGCAGAATGCAGCCTAATTTTTGTTAGATGGCTCCAGCTTTGCATCTACGTCGACGTTGACGATACACTCGTGCGCAGCGCTGGCAGCAAGCGCATTCCGGTTCCATCGGTGATTCAGCACATCACGCAATTGCATTCAGAGGGCGCGGTTCTCTACTGTTGGAGTTCGGGCGGAGCGGACTACGCGCGCGAGACCGCCGAGGAGCTTGGCCTCGCACACTGTTTCGCCGGCTTCCTCCCGAAGCCGCAAGTCATAATCGACGATCAGCAGATAGCTCAGTGGCCTGAGGTCCTCCATGTTCATCCATCTTCGTGCCGGACGCTCGACGAATACGCCGAGACGCTCCACACTTCTCGTGATGTCACGTCCGCCATCTAACCATGCGATGGAGCAAACGTGATCTGGCAACGAATGCAGCCCAACCAACTCGCGGCTTCGATGTTTAATGTAGTGAAGACATCGCGCATCCTGATCTTCCTGCTGGCGGCATCTTCGGCGTTCGGAGGCCTGAGCGGCATATCGTTCGTTTACCAGCCGCTGACCACGCTTGGGACCGACATGGAATCCAAAATCATTGTCGCGAAGGTTCCGATTATCCTCAGTGGCTCTCCGGAAGGAATGCTCACTTACATTTGTGCGCCGCACCAGTTACTGCAGCGGGGGCCTTCGATTGTCGAAGACTCAAATCTGCTTTCGCGCCTCGGTATATCCGTCAGTGGGGAGACGGCAGGGCCGGGGCGTTACACCGCGACGCTCGACCTTTCCCAAATGAAACTGACCCGGCAATACGAATTGACCGACGACGAAGTAGTCCGGGCGGCGCTTAGGTGTATCCGGAGCACGATCAACGAAGTCGGCGAAAAAGGGATCTGGAAGATCCGGATCATTGGCCGGTCGCAGGACGGCGCGAAGTGGCGCAAATACGAGACCGATTTCCGGCCGCATCCAAAACTGTAGCGGGGAGCCAATGAAAATTGGCGCCTCAATTTGGGACAAATCGCAGAGGAAAAATCACTTCGCCATCACGGATTCATTGCCGCAAGAATCTCGTCGGTGGCGGTGAAGAGCGGGCTGAGATGATCACCGCCTTCGACAGGGTGGAATCTTACAAACGCGGGAAAATTCGCAGCGACGGCCCGGCCCATTCGAACCGGAATGATGTCGTCCCTGGTGCCATGGAAAATTTCCACTCGCGGCGGCGGCGTCCGCTTCTCCAACTCCCGCAAGCAACTCAGGTTATCATAGTTCTCGCTAAGCAAATAGGACAGCGGACCGCCTACGACGAGCGCCGCTTCTTCTCGAAGATTCGTGAAGACCGCGACGAGGACAATCCTTTGCACGGAGTGCCGCGTGGCAAAATCCAACGCGACCGCAGTTCCCCAAGAATGACCGAGGACGTTCAACAAGGGTTCGAGTTTATCGACGGTGGTGTTCAAATGCGTTGCCAGTGCCGTGAGCGCGCCATCGGCAGCGGCGCGGGTCGTCGCGATCGTCGCGTAGCCTTCGCTCTTTCCGTAACCGGGATAGTCGATTAACAAAAAGGCATCACCGGGCCTGGGATCCTTCGCGATAAGGCCCGTCCAATCCAAAGCGAGAGAGCCGTTGCCGCAAAATGCGACCCAAAGGCGACTTGGCAACTGCTGACCCAAACCGCGCGGCAAATAGAAGGCAACTTGTTTTCCGGCGGCCGTGCCGAAAGAAAGCTCGGCGCCGTCGTGCGGAAGGTAACCCGCATACCGTGCGTCATAGGGACGCGGATGGTAAAGCATCGCGTGCTGGCTGAAATAGACCAAAGCGACCACAGCACACCCCAGGGCAAAAACCGCAGCCCCTATTCGCCGTAACCACCGAATGGAGCGATGCCGTTTCGGGGCGCGCTTTGCGAGTGATTCCATTCGGGCTGTTAGCGAACTACAGCTGTTCTGATGGCGCAAACCGGATTCTGATTCGATGATCCCGGAATGCTTTATGTCGTGGCCACGCCGATCGGGAACCTGGAAGACATCACGCTCCGGGCGCTGGAGGTCCTGAAATCGGTCGACCTGATCGCGGCGGAAGACACGCGGCATTCCGGAAATTTGCTGAAACATTTCGAAATCCGGAAGCCGCTGGTCAGTTTTCACGAGCATAACGAAGCGATGCGCTCCGAGGAACTGGCGGAGCGGCTGGCAGCCGGCGAAAACGTGGCATTGATCACCGACGCCGGCATGCCCGGGCTCTCAGATCCCGGCGCGCGGTTGATCCGGAAGTGCATCGAGCGCGGCCTGGCCTACACGGTGATACCCGGCGTCTCCGCGATCTTGACGGCGCTGGTGGGATCGGGGCTGGAAGCGGAAGCATTTTCTTTTCGCGGGTTCCTGCCGGTGAAGAGCGGTCAGCGCGAGCGCGAGCTGCGAGCGGCGGCCGAGAGCAGGGAAACCTCCCTGTTCTTCGAGTCGCCTTACCGAATCCTGAAAACGCTGGCGGTCTGCGTGGAATTGATGCCGGACAGACAGTTGTGCGTGGCCCGCGAGCTGACGAAAAAATTCGAGGAATTCCGGCGCGGGACGGCGGCCGAGCTCCTGGCGCATTACACTGCCCACCCGGCGAAGGGCGAGATCACGCTGGTGATCGGCGGCAGCCGAGATGCGAGATGCGGGATGCGGGATACGGGATAAAATCGCCGGGTATCGCGCCTCCGGTATCCCGCATCTCGAAGCCCGAATCCCGCATCCCGATTTCCCCTTGTCAAAGCCGCCCACCTGTGGAAGTTTGCGCGGCTTTTCCCCCGGATAACACCCGGCTTTTCGTATGGCTTACGCAATTATTAAAACAGGCGGCAGACAACATCGCGTCGCAGAGGGCGATATTATCGATGTCGATCTCCTCGAGGGAGATGCAGGCAAGGAAACCGTTTTCGGTGATGTCCTCTTTCACGGCGACGGCGACAAGCTCACCCATGGCAGTCCTCTGATCGAGGGCGCGACCGTCACTGGTGAAGTGGTCGAGCAACGCAAGGACAAGAAGGTCATCGCTTTCAAGTATCGACGCCGGAAGGGCTATCACCGGACCGTGGGCCATCGGCGCAAACTGACCCGGATCAAGATCACGGGCATCTCCCTGAGCGGAAAGACTTCGAAAGCGAAGAAGGCCAAGACCGAGGAGAAGGAGTAATCTCATGGCACATAAAAAAGGACAGGGCAGCGTCAAGAACGGCCGGGACAGCGTTAGCAAGCGCCTCGGCGTCAAGAAATTTGGCAGCGAAGCGGTTGTCGCCGGCAACATCATCATTCGGCAGCGCGGGACGAAGTTTGTGCCCGGCAAAAATGTGGGCCTGGGCCGCGATTACACCATCTTCGCTCTGGTGGATGGCCAGGTGCGTTTCGATCGGTCGGGGCGGCGGGTAAACGTCGAGCCCGCGGCCGCAAAGTAGCGTCTTTTCCCCCGATCCATTGCCGCGCCGAATTAGGCTGGTGCGCGGACGAGTCTTTGCGATACAAAAGAATTCTGCTCCATGAAATACCAGACGTTCCTTCTCTTCGGCGCGCCCGGCAGCGGTAAAGGCACCCAGGGCCGCACCCTCGGCAGCATCCCGCGCTTTTATCATTGTCCCTGCGGCGATGTTTTTCGCTCGATGGACACGCGCACAAAGGTCGGCCAGGCGTTTCTCGAATACTCCAGCAAAGGGCAACTCGTGCCGGACGATATCACCGTCCAGCTTTGGAAGGCTGCGATCGATGCCGCGGTCGAGGCGCACAAATTCAAACCGGACATCGACACCCTGATCCTGGACGGAATCCCGCGAAATGTCGCCCAGGCCAAGATCATGGACGCGCTGATTGACGTGAAGAGGATATTTCACCTTTCCTGCCCGGACCGGGATGCGCTTTTCACGCGGTTGAAAAAACGGGCGCTCAAAGACAACCGGCTCGACGACGCGAACGACGAAGTGATCAAGCGCCGTCTGGCGATCTACGAGCAGGAATCGAAACCGGTGCTCAGTTATTATTCGAAAGAGCGGATTACCTGCCTGGATGCGAGCGAACCGCCGGCGAAAGTGTTGATGCACATCCTCGAGAGTGTGAACGACGGGGAAAATGGCGCGCATGAGTCAGCAGCAGTTTGAGAATTTCACCGCCTCGAGCCTTTTCTGCGAGAAGTGCAAAACCGCCATGCCGGTGCGCGAGCGGCTCCTCCTGATTCTGCCGGACAAGGAAATCTACGATTACCTCTGCACCGGCTGCGCCTCGTCCGTAGGGCAGCGCGAAGTCACAGCCGGTGAAAAAATGATGGCGCAACGGAACTCCCCGCGGCGTCCGCGTCGCCGCGCCGCGACGCCCCAGATTCGGCTTTAACGCGCGATGCGCGTGCTGTTTATCGGGACGGGTGAGATCGGCGTGCCGGTCCTGCGGTCGTTATTGAAGTCGGATGAGCACGAATTGGTCGGCGTAGTCACCCAGCCGGATAAACCGGTGGGACGGGCCCAACGAATCGAAGCGCCGCCGATCAAGGCTGCGATCGGCGCCAGCAAAGCGCCGTTATTGCAGCCGAAGCGGATTAAGGCGGAGGATGCGATCGCGGGGATTCGTGCGCTCAAACCAGATGTGATTGTGGTGATGGCCTACGGCCAGATTCTGCCGCGCGCCGTCCTGGAGATTCCGCGAATCGCCTGCCTGAATCTGCACGCTTCGCTCCTTCCGCAGCACCGAGGCGCCGCGCCCATCCAGGCGGCGATTGTGGCGGGCGACACCGAGACCGGAATCAGCGTGATGTATATGGACGAAGGCCTGGATACGGGGGACGTCCTGCACCAAAAGCGGATTGAGATTGCGGTGGATGAGACTGGCGGCTCGCTCCATGATCGGCTGGCGGAGATTGCACCGGCGGCGCTGGAGGAAGCGCTCACCGGTCTTATGGACGGCACGGCGCCCCGCGTTCCACAGGATTCATCGCGTGCCACTTACGCCGGAAAGCTTGAACGCGAAGATGGTCGACTCGATTGGAATGAGTCCGCAGTGCTGCTGGAGCGCAAAGTCCGCGCCTTCGATCCGTGGCCCGGCGCCTTTACCGTTTTGCGCGATGATGCCGGCCGCGAGAGAAAGCTGAAAATCTTCCGGGCCCACGTTGACGCGGGCGAAACGCAAAGCCCGCTTTCGTTCCGAGCCGGCGACGGTTTCCTGGCGCTCGACGAAGTCCAGCTCGAAGGAAAACGCCGGATGAAGGCGACAGAGTTTCTGCGGGGCTATCCCGGGCCGATTCGCCTCGCCTAACGGGGCGATTCATTTTACTTCCCAATCCTCCGGCATTCTGTTGATCATTGCCGGCCATGCCCACCGAAACTTCCGAGCCCGTCTACAAGCGGATCGTCCTCAAATTGAGCGGCGAAGCGCTTCGCGAACGTGGCGCCAAGGAAAATATTTCACCGCAGATCGTGCGGGAAATCGCGGAGCGCATTAAGGAAGTAAAGGCGCTTGGGGTGCAGACCTCGGTCGTGATCGGCGGCGGCAATATTTGGCGCGGCTTGTCGGCCGCGCACCGCGGGATGGATCGCACCACCGCCGATTACATGGGAATGCTGGCGACCGTGATCAACGGCCTGGCGCTGAAGAGCGCGCTCACCCAGATCGGCGTCGAGACCCGGGTGCAAACGGCCATCGAAATGAAAAACGTGGCCGAACCTTTTATTCTCGGCCGTGCCATTCGCCATCTGGAGCTCGGCCGCGTGGTCATTTTCGTCGCCGGCACCGGGAACCCCTATTTCTCCACCGACACCACCGCCGCGCTTCGAGCCAGCGAGATTCGGGCCGACATTATCCTGAAAGCCACCAAGGTGGATGGGGTTTACGATCGGGATCCGGCCAAAGATCCGGACGCACAACGCTTCGACCGCATCACCTTTTCCGAGGCGCTCACCAAACGGCTCCAGGTCATGGACTCGACCGCCTTTAGTCTTTGCATGGACAACCGGATCCCGATCGCTGTGTTCGACATGAATAACCCAAGCAACTTTACCGACATCGTTCTCGGCAAAAAGATCGGAACGATGGTCTCGGAATAAGGATTGGATTGCCGATTACTGATTGCTGATTAAGAGTCGATTGAAATGACCGCTGAAGAAATCTTGTTCGACGCCGAAGTATCGATGGAGAAAAGCGTCGATTACATGGTGCACGAGTTCTCCGCCGTGCGCACCGGAAAGGCATCGCCGGCGCTGGTTGAGAACGTGGATGTGGAAGCGTATGGCTCCGCCATGAAATTGAAGCAGCTCGCTCTCATCACGACGCCGGAACCGCGCCTGCTGGTGGTGCAACCGTTCGACGCCGGAACCGTCCGAGACATCGAGAAGGCCCTCAAGGAATCCAAGATCGGGATCACGCCGCAGGTGGATGGAAAGATTATCCGCCTTCCGATCCCCGAGCTTTCCGAGGAGCGGCGGAAAGACCTGGTGAAATCATTGCGGCAGATGGCGGAGGAAGCACGGGTGCGAGTCCGGGCGAACCGCCGCACCGCCGTGGATGAAGCCAGGAAAATGCAGAAAGCCAGCGAGCTGACCGAAGACGGCCTGCACGATCTGGAAGCCGACGTGCAAAAACTTACCGACAAATCGGTCAAAGAGATCGACGAACACCTCGAGCGCAAAGAAGCCGAGGTCATGAAGATTTAGTTGTAGCGACGGCGCTCTGTGGCCGTGCCACGCCTTCGTACGGCGACAGAGCGCCGTCGCTACAGCGCAAGCGAGAAGCGAAGTTTCAGAGCCTGACCAGATCGAGCAAAAACTGGCACCAGAGATACACCATACCGCGCCAGGAGTATTTCACTTCCCCGTCGGGCGTGGACTTGAGCACCCCTTTCTCGAGGTTGTGGGCGATCTGATCGCGCAAATCGTTCTCGACTTCCGACTGGATGCGCTCTTCATCCAGCGGATCGATCACGCTCGTTTCCACGCGGTTTAGCCGCAGGAATTCCTTATGGCTTTGGTAAAGCTGCCAGAACGACTGGTCCGGCCGTTGCCGGTTGATTTTGAAGTGCGGCGTCAGTTTCAGCCCGTACGAGAGCGGATAATTCCAGGTCGTCCAAATGATGCCACCTCTGGCCCGCGAGGAAATGCGGAGGTAATAGAATGAGAGATCGTTTTGCTCGTTCAGGCAGATCGTCGCCTGCGACCGGTCTTCCTCCTTGTAAAAAAGCCGAAAGAATTGCCGGTAATCTTCCCAATCCCAGCCGGCGTCGTTGATGTGGATAAAACCTTCGTTTTGAATCTCGGCCGTAATCTCCGCGAGGGTTGGGAACACCTCGGCGGAAGGCGGGCTCTTCGGGCGCAACGCTTTTTCCTTCGGCAATCGGAGCGCCCGGATGCGGGTCAGGATTTCCAGCCACGGCAGGAAGAGCCACGCCAGCGCCGCGGCCAGGCCCGCGATCCAATTCCCAGAAAGAAAATAGACCGCGAGGAAAGTGGAAACCAGAATCCCGACCGCGCCGGCCTTTTGCGCAAAGGCGGTCTGGTAGCTGCGTAAGGCGACGCTGAGCACCGCAACGCCGAGCGTAAGAAAAAGGCCAAACAGCATTAAGGCTCGATTCGGTGCTTGTTGAGAAACGCTTCCAGCTGGTCGGTATCGAAATTGGCAAGCACTTCATCGCCCGCGACGAGCGTGGGCACGTAGGTCTGGTCGGAAAGCTCGCGCATCTCTTCATAAGCAGCGCGGTCCCGGCCGACATCGATCTCCGTGAACTGGTAGCCTTTCTCGGTCAGATATTCCTTCGCGTCGATGCACCAGGAACACCAGGCCCGGCTATAGAGAGTGATATCGGTCACGGCATCGGAATAAACCCGACCCGTTTCTCCGCGTCAACCGTGTAACCGGCCCCTAGCCGATCGCCAGCCCGAGGGTGTAGCCGGGGATGCCGAGCGCCAATTCCCCAGAACGTGTGACGCGTCCTGTCCCGTCCACGGCATAAATCAAGATGCGGCGCTTTCGCTGCTCGATTGCGTAGAGGAATTTGCCGCCGGGCCCCAGGATAAGATCCCGCAACACCGGGCCCTTCACATCTGTAACGTCGAGACTCTGAATTTGATCGAGTCGATTCCCCGAGACGTCAAACACGAGCAGGGAAAGAAGGTTGGCGACATAGAGTCTCTTCCCGTTCGACGACAGGGCCGTCCAGCACGCGTTCCCGGGCGTCGTCGCCCTCGCTTTTTCCGTGATGCGTCCGGAGTCGATGTCCACGTCGAGGCGGACGACCGAGCCTGTGCCGGTAGCATTGGTCATGAAGAGCGTTTTGCCGTCCGAGTTCCACACGGATCCAAAACCGAATCCACTGTCGGCAATGGCGAAGGGACTCGTTTCGAACTCCGTCAATGTCGGTCCGGCAGTGCCGCGCTTAATTCGATAGCAGTGCAGTAAACTGCGGCGAGTTCGCACGGAGGGAACCGCGAGGATCGTTCCCTGAGGATTCACGATCGCTTGGGTTGGCGACTCTCCGCGTGCGAACGGGAAGCTGCTCCTTTCAAGAAAGCGGACGCCCGACCCTTTCACTGCGAAAACGGCGAGATTTGGCTCGGCCCTCCCCCCTGAACTCCGAATATGCTGATTGACGACATAGAGGATGCCGTCGCTCACGCAAACGCTGCACGGGCTAACCCCGTGCGACTCGATCGGGCGGTCGTTTGCCCGCGTCAGCGTGCCGTCCGATTGCTTCCGAAAAATCGCGAACGAGCTGCTGCCGAAATCAACCGCGTAAAGCAGATCGTGATCGATCCAGGCGCCATTCTGGCTCTGTGACGATCGCGAACCTTTGCCGCCGGTGACAAATGGCGAGCCGGGGACAAACCGCAAATCACCGGTATCCTGAATTTCCATTCCGATGACGGAATTGCCGCTTTGCCGATTGCTTATCGTGTAGAGAAATTTGCTCATCTTGGGTGGTCCCCCGGGGTGTGGGTTATTGCGTGGAAGGGGCGCAAGGCACAATTTAGCACCCGGAAAATCCGGCACCAAGCCAAATCTGTGTAGAACAGGCTGCTGTGTTCAGCGACGCGGGTTTTTACGGCGCGCTAATAAGCCTTGGCCCAAAACACCCGGCGTGGGCTGGGGTTTCCAGTGAAGGGACAGGTGCCGGCTTGAGATGGTTTGGCGGGGTCGTCGAACGGAATGCAGCGGATCGTGACCTTCAGGTCGGCCTTGATCTTTTCCTCCACCTGCCGCGAGCCATCCCAGTGGGTCAGCGCAAACCCACCGTGAATCTCCGGTTTGGCGGGATTTTTGGCGGTAAAGAATTCGTAGAATTCTTCCTTCGAATCGATCAGACGGGTGTTGCTTTCCCGAAACTGTTTTGCCCGCTCAAAAAGATTCTGCTGAATTGACTCCAGGATTTCGACGGCGCGGCTGACAAACTCTGACGACGCTATGAACTCCTTGGCCTTTACCGGCTGATCGCGGCGGCTCACTGCGACGTTGCCCGACTCCAAATCGCGAGGGCCTAATTCCACTCGCAACGGCACCCCTTTCTTGATCCACTCCCAGTTCTTGAGTCCTCCCCCGAGATCTCGTTTATCGACTTCCACTTCCAGCGGCGCCCCATAAAACGCCAGTTTGCGCAGCTCGAGGGCAAGTTTGTCGGCCGCCTCGAGAACGCGGTCGCGAGTATCCTCTTTCGGAGTGATCGGCAGAATAATGATCTGGGTGGGCGCGATTCTCGGCGGCAGGACGAGGCCGTCGTCATCGCCGTGCGCCATGATCAGGGTGCCGATGAGTCGCGTGGTCATTCCCCAGCTCGTTGTCCATCCGTACTCCTGCGTGCCCGTGCGCGAGTGGAACTGAATTCCGCTGGCCCGGGCAAAGTTCTGGCCGAGGAAATGGGAGGTGCCGGCCTGGATGGCTTTACGATCCTGGACCATCGCCTCGATGCAAAGAGTCTGGACCGCGCCCGGGAAACGTTCGCTCTCCGATTTCTCCCCGCCAAAGACCGGGATGGCCAGATGATCGCGCACGAACGTTTCATAAACGCCCAGCATCTGTTTCGTCTCCGCGCGAGCCTCAGCTTCTGTCTCGTGGACGGTGTGCCCCTCCTGCCAGAGGAACTCGGTCGTGCGCAAGAAAATGCGAGGCCGCATTTCCCAGCGGACAATGTTGCACCACTGATTGAGGAGAATGGGAAGATCGCGGTAGCTTTGGACCCACTTCGCGTAGCTCGCGCCGATGATGGTTTCCGAGGTCGGCCTGACCACCAGCGGTTCGGTGAGCGGACTGCCCGGCACCATCTTTCCTTCCGCGTTCACCTCCAGCCGGCTGTGGGTGACGACAGCGCATTCCTTCGCGAAGCCTTCCACGTGCGCGGCTTCCCTCTCAAAGTAACTCAACGGAATGAAGAGCGGAAAATAAGCGTTGCGATGCCCGGTCGCCTTGAACATCGCGTCGAGCTGGCCCTGGATGTTTTCCCAAATGCCGTAACCCCAGGGCCGAATGACCATGGAGCCCCGCACATCGGAAGATTCGGCCATCTCGGCGGCGCGAATGACCTGTTGGTACCACTCTGGGAAATCCTCATCGCGCCGGGGCGTGATGGCGGTTTTGGCGGCTGTTGTTGGATTGGCCATGAGCGAAACCGCCAAAATTACTCTTGCGCAATGAAATGACCAGCGGCCATTTCCAGGGTAGGCGCAACTTTTCCGTGGCGCCGGGTTATACTACTACCAACAAATGAAAGCGAAATTGACCTTCCTGCTCGTTCCCACTTTGGCTCTCACGCTGCAATTCGCCTCGTCGATTGGAGCGCAGCCCCCGCCGGGAGACAGACCGTTCCGGCCTTTTCAAAATGAGCGCCGGGCGCGGTTTGCAAATTTGAGTGAGGAAGAACGGACCAAGCTCAGGGCCGCGCATCAAAAAGCCATGGAAGATCCGGCTGTTCGTGCGGCCCAGGAAAAACTGCGGCAAGCCCGGCGCGAGTTTCGGCAGTTAATGCGCCCGGCAATGTTAAAAGCGGACCCGTCGATCCAGGGGATTCTCGATAAGTTGCGCCCCGAACGCCCAGGCCGCGACGACGGACCGTTCTAACAGCCGCCTAGAAATTGCGGGCCACGAGCGTGTCGATGGACTCCTGTCCCCGTTCTGCGTAGGCCCCCGCGAAATCCATGCTGCAAACCGTGCCGAACCGGGCGTGCCGGCCAAAAGCGGCGCCCGCATAGCCAAAGCCGGCGTTGAAAATATTCTGGCGATGTTTCCGCGCGGGCAATCCATCGTCGATGATCAGGGCCAGGACCACGTCGCGCGCGGATGATTTCCCGTAGGAAACATTTTCACCCCAGGCGCCGCTCCACCTTCCGTAGCGAGCGATTCGCTGGCCCGCGTGGCTTCCATTTTTTCCTTCGTGACCGAATCCGCCGTTAGCCTGGTCCGCACAATGGTCGGCTGCTGCCCGGGACATTCCGGGCGAAAACACAAAAGCTGGGAGCGGTTGCGAATTCTCTAAAAAGCGGATCGCCTCATCCAGGGCGCGCGTGCCTTCCTTGGTCCGGATCCGAGTGCCTCCGGGGAGAACCATGGCATTGCCGGTCATTCGGCTGCGCAAGTCTCGGATAAACCCGGCATAGAGCGCCGGATTCTGGCGGGCAAGATTCATCTCCCGAATGACGGCCCGCGCGGAGTCGTTTCCGCCCCCTTGTTCATCCTGCGAAGCAACGACAGAAAGGGCGAGAACCAGGAGCAAGGCGGCGGAACAGAGCGAGGTGCGCATTATAATAATTATAAGCAGCTCGGGTGCCAGCCCTCTCGCGCCTCCCCCCGCACGCTCGGTCCGCCAGCCCCGGAACAAGCAGTTGACACCCACCCGCCTCGCTCGTAATTTCCGGGCCTTTTCCGCTCCGATGAAGACGTTTTCCGCAAAAGCCAACGAAGTCCCGCGCAAGTGGTGGATCATTGACGCCAATAACCAGGTGCTCGGCCAGGTCGCCGTAAAAGCGGCCAATCTCCTCCGCGGCAAAGAAAAGCCGATCTACACTCCGCACGTGGATACCGGCGATTTCGTGGTCGTGATCAATGCCGAAAAAGTGCGGCTGACCGGCAAGAAAGAAGACCAGAAGAGCTTCATGAGTTTTTCGGGCTTCGTCGGTGGCCATAAATCCGAGAACGCCAAGGCGCGCCGCGCTCGTCATCCGGAATTGCTCGTCGAGCGAGCGATCCGCGGCATGATTCCGCACAACAAACTCGGCCGCGCGGTTTATCGAAAATTGAAAGTTTATCGGGGCGATTTGCATCCTCATTCGGCCCAGCAGCCCGCCGCGGTATCGTTCTCATAAAGGTTTTTTCCCATGGCACAAAATCAGGAATTTATCGCCACCGGGCGCCGCAAAACGTCGGTCGCTCGCATTCGGATGACGGCTGGCACCGGCAAAATCGACATCAACGGGAAAAGCTTTGAAGATTACTTCCCGACCGTCCCGCTCCAGAACACCGTCCTGCAACCGTTGCAGGTGGTGAAGCTGACCAATTCCTACGATCTTTCGATCAACACGACGGGCGGAGGCGCTACCGGCCAGGCTGGGGCGGCCCGTCTCGCTATCTCGCGGGCTCTTTTGCTCGTGGACGCCAATCTTCGCGGGACGCTAAAAGCCGAGGGATTGCTGCGACGCGATCCGCGGATGAAAGAGCGCAAGAAGTCGGGTCAGCCCGGCGCGCGGAAGCGTTTCCAATTCTCGAAGCGCTAATTCAGGGAGCGTTAACCCAGCCGCTGGGCGTGGCCGTTGAGCGCGCTTCAAAGCCGCATATGGGTGGATCGAACGCTCCGTCGCTCGATCAATTCGACTTTCTACGGCTTCTTCGGAGGCGCTGACGGAACGGGACCTTGCGGAGCTGGTGGGGCCGCCGCTGAGGGAGCCGGAGCCGGAACTACCGCCGTCACTGGCGGAGCCGCAGGACCAGGCTGGATCGACGGCTTAGGCTCCGTCCCGCCCTTGAGCATGCGCAGCTGCCGCTGGACTTCACCGGCAAGGCGGCTCTCCCGATACTGCGTCAGGATCGTTTCACAAACGCGGCGCGCTTCTTCGATCTGGTTCTTTTCCTTGAGGAGATGGATTTCGGAATACAATGCGACCGGCGCGGTAAAGGAATGCGGATCGCTGGCCGCCAGCCGCTGATAGACCGTCAGGGCCTCATCTTTTTTCCCCAAGTCCTCGAGATTGGCGCCCATGGCCAGGCGGGCCGTCCCCGTCATTTCATGCTTGGGATATTTATCCAGGAAAGCCTGGAGAGTCGCGTTCGCTTCCGTGAATTTCTTCTCTTTCCGTTGGGCCTCGGCCAGCAGAAGATGGGCGGACCCAGCCGCGGTCGTCCCAGGATAATCGTTAATGACTTTCTGAAGCTCGGCGGGCGTCTTGGCGCTGGCCAGCGAACTGGCGGCCGCCGTATCGTGGCGATAGGTATAATAGCGGTATCCCGCGAAAGCCGCGACCGCCAGAAGCGCGAAAAGGAGCGCTCCAAGCACCCCCCGCTTGTAACGGTCCCAGAAAATCTGGCGCTCCAGCACGGGATCAGAAGTTGTAACAGTCGACATTGTTTGAGATTCCAGGGCATCGCCCGGCCGGGTCTGGCGCGCGAGGCTTGGTCTTATGCCACGCGAAGGTTTCCCGCGCAAGCGCCAGGACCCTAACGAGGGCGTTTTTTCCTGCGGGCCGCCGGCAGCCGGAGCCTCGAGGAGGGTCGGGTGTCGGCCTTCAGGAATTTCCGCATCAAGGTCAGCGCCTCACGGTTTTCCTTCGCCGAGTTCGAGGCCGTGCAGTCGGAGGGAATAATCAGGTCGTAGTCGCGCATGTAAGCGTCGTTCGCGGTAAAGAGAACGCAGAAATTCCCGGCGATGCCGGTAATGATCAGCTTTTGCGACCCCAGATAACGCAGGAGCGTTTCCAGGGTGGTGGAAAAAAAACCGGAGTGCTTCGGCTTGAGCACAAAGTAATCGTCCTCATCCGGTTGCAGCAACGCGACGATTTCGTGGCCCCGGGATTTTTCCCGGAGGCAATGCCGCACCTGCCGGCGGAAATCGGACTGCCAGCGCCCGAAATTATCGTTCACATAGATTACCGGGATGCCCGCTTTCTTCGCACGCTTCTTGAGCTGGAGGAGCTTTCGCGCCATCGGCCGGGCATACCGCAGCAACTGGTTCGCCTCCGGAAAATCGAGGTCGTTGATGACGTCGATCAGGAGGAGTGCGACCTCGGATTTATCCGGGGCGCTCCCGTGCAGATCTGAATTCCTTGCCGGCATCGGTTCGGTTGGGAAGGGTTGTTCTCGACCAGTCTCGAGACGGCGTCCGATCCGGGTTTGACTCTGCTCCGCCTATCTTTTCTTTTTGCCGCCGGACTTTGCGCCGCCTTTTTTGCCTCCTTTTCGGGCCGGCGCCTTGCTGCTCTTTTTTCCGCGGCCCGATCCGCTCTTTTTGCCGCCCTTGTCTTCCTTATTCACGGTCGCCCAGGCGCGCTTCTCCGCCTCTTTCTTTGAAACACCGCGTTTCTCGTAGCCCTCCTCGATATGCTCGGCCTTTCGCTTCTGTTTTGACGTGTAAGCTCCCTTGTCTCCTCGTGGCATAAATACCTCCCGGTTCGGTTATTGGTTCACTACAGAAACGCATTTGTCGCGCTTCGCGGATTTATCGGTAACCAGCACCCCGGATTGATACGCGCGATTCGCCCGGCATCAGCGAACCGTTTTTATGAACGCGCTTCAGGATTTTTTCATAATGCTTCTCGGCGCGGACGGCAAAGCCACGGAGCTCACGCTGCTCCAAATTGCCCTCCGCGGATTTATCATCTTTATCGCCGGACTCGCCATTGTCCGCATCGGCGATCGGCGCTCCCTCGCGGAAAAAACGGCTTTCGACGCGATCTTTATCGTCCTGGTCGGTTCGATGTTGTCCCGCGCCATCAACGGCACCGCGCCCTTCTTTACCACCATCGGCGCCGCGGTCGCGCTGATGATCATTCATCGCGTTTTCGCCTTCGGCGCCTTCAAGTCACATTGGTTCGGCAAATTGATCAAAGGGCAACCGGTCACCCTGCTCCGGAATGGCGAAATCGATTGGAAGGAAATGGAACGCAGCCTCGTCTCCCGGCATGACTTCGAGGAAGACTTGCGGCTCGACGCCAAGACCGAAGACGCCGCGGCGATCCGAGTCGCGCGCCTCGAACGCAGCGGCGACATCAGCTTCATCAAGAACTGAGGAGCGCACGCGCCGTCTGCAAATTCTCTGAGTCGAGGGTTGGGCGCTTGCCGCGCCGTAGCCTTGCGAAGGCGGGTTGGACGTTGGACGTTGGCTTCATGTCCCACGACAAGCTTTTCATTCCCGGTCCTGTCGAGGTTTCGCCCAAAACCATGGCCGCCTTTTCCCGGCCCATGATCGGCCATCGCAGTGAAGACTTTAAGAATCTCTACCGCGACGTTCATCCAGTGCTGCAGCAGCTTTTTGTCACCAAACAGCCGGTATTTCTTTCCACCTCATCCGCGTGGGGTGTGATGGAGGCGTCCATTCGCAACCTGGTCGATCGCGGCGTGCTCTGCTGCATGTGCGGCGCGTTTTCCGACAAATGGTTTGACGTCGCCAAGCGTTGCGGCAAGAACGCCGAGCCGCTCAAGGTCGAGTGGGGAAAACACATCGATCCCAGGGACATCGACGCCCGGCTCGCCACCGGAAAATTCGATACGGTGGTCTTGATTCACAGCGAAACTTCGACCGGCGTGATGAATCCCCTCCCCGAGATTTGCTGCACCCTCGCGAAGTATCCCGATGTCGTCCTGGTCCTGGATACCGTGTCATCGTTTTCTGGCGTCAAGATCGAGATGGACGCGCTCGGCGTCGACGTCATGCTGACCGGCGCACAAAAAGCGCTCGCTCTTCCACCCGGTTTTTCACTCTTTTCCGCTTCTGAAAAGGCGTTCGCGCGCGCCGAAAAAATCCCGAACCGCGGCTATTACTTCGACTTCCTCGAGTTCAAAAATCAGCAAGCCGAATGGATGACGCAGAGCACGCCCAGCATCGGCCACATCCACGCCCTGCAATCCAAGCTCGCCGAAATCTTCGAGGAAGGCATCGAGGCGCGTTTCGCCCGGCACGCCCGGACGAACGCGCTAGTTCACGATTGGGTCCGGCGCACCGGCTTCGACTTTTTCGCCGAGGAAGGCTTCCGCACAAAGACGCTCACCTGCGTGAAAAACAGCAAGGACGTCGACGTTCTCGCGATGGCGAAAAAGCTGCGCGAAAAACATCACCTCGTGATCGATCCCGGGTACGGCCCGATCCGCGGCAAAACCTTCCGGCTCTCGAACATGGGCGATGAGACCGACGAGACGGTTTCGCACCTGCTGGCCTGTCTCGACGATTGCTTGTGAGTTGGCTCATTTGTCCGCCGGTGGTAAATTCGTTGCTATGAGAGCGCGCGAATCGGCAGCGGAATACGTTGTTACGAATGGCAAGCGCAAAGCGGTAATTCTCCCGATCGAAGAATACGAAGAACTGCTTGAAGATTTGTACGACTTGGGCGTGATCGCCAACCGTCGCCACGAACCGACGATTCCGTTCGAAGATGTGTTGCGCCGGCTAAAGAAGAATGCCTCGGTATAGCATCGAGTTCCGAAAATCGGCCGAAAAAGACCTGCTCGCGTCGTTGGACGATTGTTGATCCCATGAGGACGACGCGTTTCGAAGCGCGTTCGTGTGCAGATCTGCCGCCGAACCTGACAAACCAATGGACTTGGATCGCGCGCTACTTCGGGAATCTCCCGGCCAACACATCGCCAACCCAAATGTCTTCATCCAGACTCTCCCAACGCAGGGCCCTGCCTTCGACGCGCAAGCTGACTTGCTTGAGCCCTTCCGCAGTCGCGGCTGCGAGTCGTGGAAATTTCGAAACGGGAAAACTGATCGTGCGCTCATCGGCGAGCTCGAGACAAACCCGGCGGTTTTCGATCCAGCACCGCACCGCCTGCGGCGCTTCTGTTTCCAGTTCAGCGGTTGCCATGAAATTGACGATAAGCTTCGATGAGAAAATCGCAATGTTCCTCGACCAAGCGTCGAATGTCGCCTAGCTCCGACGGAGCAAAGCCGAAGTTCGCCGCCACTGAAATTGGACGCAGCCAGAATTTCACTTCAAGATCGTTGCGGGCGACGTGAATGTGCGGCGGTTCGTGCGATTCCCGGCTGTAAAAATGGAACCGATACGGGCCAATTCGCAGCACTGTCGGCATCGCCGCATCATCCGTCTCCCATCGACAATTTCAAAGGCCAAAGCTTCGCCTCTCAAACATGGGCGATGCGACCGAAGAGACCGTCTCGCATCTGCTCGCCTGCCTCGACGACTGCCTCGCCTCTTAGGCGGAAAGCTCGCTACGAGCCGAGGATGGCGCGTTTGGCGTCAGCGAGTTCTTCATCGCGGCGATGGTAGCCGCAATCGTTGATGAGTTTCTCAGCGGCGGCGAGATCCGCCGCGGCCGATTCCCACGGATACGCCGTCCCTTCTTTCCGGTTTCCGTTCTCCGCCTCCCGGTTTCCAAACAGCCTTGCCCGATAGAGATGGATGTCGGCTAGGAACAGTTTCATGGACCCGCGCTCGGCGATTTCCCATGCTTCTTCCAAATCCTCGTGCGGGCTTTCGGGCCCGTTGCGCGCACCCATGAGAAAACGCAGCCAGGCGCGGGTGAGGAGGCCGGCGGGAATCCATTGAGTCGTGCCGGCGCGGCGGAGGCCGGAGATACTCTGTTCAATTTCAGACGCCGCAACTCCGACGTCGGAGGGCGCGAGGATCGCCGTATAGAGGGCGGCGCGGCCCAACGTGAGGTAGTCGAGCGCGATGGTAAGGAGACCGAATTTCGCATCGGTCACCCACTTGAGTGTCTGCGCCGCGCGCTGAGAGACGGAGCGACAATCGGGAACGGTGAAGTTGATGGTTGATGGCTGAGAGTTGAGCGAGAGAACTTGTTGCCATGCGGCGCGCTCAGCGGCGGCGAGAAGCAGGTCGCAATAGTGGAAGCCTCTCACTGAGAAGAGCACCGGGAAGGAGGGCTGGCGCTCGGCCTGCATTTGCTCAGCCTCGCGGAATTGCGTCTCCGCCCCGGCCCGATGGCCCGCCTGGTGCAGCGCGTCGGCGGCTCTTGAGCGCGTGATTTCCCGCATGAACGCTTCGCTACTGCGGTCGGCGTAAGTCACTGACTGCTCGGCGTCCCCCAACGCCCCAGCCACCTCGCCCAGCGTTAGCTCCAGCTCGCTGAGGTTGACGTTGACGATGGCAGCGTTCTTCCAGTCCTCCTGCTCGATGAACATTTTCAGCCCAGCCCGCATCGGCTCGAGGGCCTCGGCCAGCCGGCCCAAAGCACGCAGGCGGAAGGCGGCTTCATTCAGCAACCATGCTTGGACGGCTTCAGTCAGCGCGGACGAGACACGACTCCAAGGTTGCTCGTAGAAGCATGCAACTGCGCCCAATTCAGAGCCAAATGCGCCGAGTTTTCGCATGGCATAATCTTTGTTTCCTCGTCGCGTACGAGTGAAGTAAACCTTGTCACATGCCTCTTGCTGCAAGCCCGCTTGGCAGCCGTGCGCCACGGCTTGGTAGAGCGGCTGGAGGTCTTCGAGCATTGGCTCGTCACCTTCCTTCGTCGTCGCGCAGAGGTGTTCGAAGAGCCGCCGGTGGGCAGCGCGCCAGGCATCGGGATTCTGCTCGCGGAGTTGCTTCGCGAAATACTCGCGCAGGTGCGGATGCGCATCCAGCGAGACGAGCGTGCCGGCCGCGTCGCGGTTCACCGTGAGCAGTTTCGCGGCTTCGAGACCGCTGAGGCAGAATTCCCAATCGTCGTCGGCCAGCCTGGCGAGCGGTTCGGTGAGGCCGGGGATGGTTCCGCTCCGCAGGGCCGCGAGACAGCCAGCGTCGGCGGGTCGGTCGAACAGGCCCATGAGCTGCAGCACGGCCACTTCGCGCAGGCCTTCGTCGCCGCCGTCGCGCAAGAGCCATTGCTCGTAGGCGGCCATGGTCCGGAACGCGTGCCCGCCATCCATCTTCTCGTCGGCCTTTTCGAACTTCACGCGGTCGCGCTGGCGGATGTCACCGCGGAAGGCGCGTTTCAGGAATCCGCCGAGCAGGGTCAGCGTGAGCGCGTGGCCTTTCACGTCTTCGACGAGCGTCTCGAATTCCTGCGCCGTGCCGCTTTCTTTTCTGACGCCGAGGGTTTTCAGCAGATGCACGCCGGCTTCGTGGGAGAGGCGGAGCAGCTTCACCTCCGGCGTGGTGGTCTGCCAGAACGCCCGCAGGTCCGGAAGCGAATACCGGGTGGTGACGACGCAGAGGCCGTGGCTGGCGGCGGCCAAACCCTTGAGCAGCGCGGCGATGCCCTGGTCCTTGAGCCGGCCCGGCGTGGGCGAGGTGGGCGCGTATTGCAGCGGCTCGAGGCCGTCGAGGATGAGGAGGCTGCGCCGCTGGCCTATGATGCGGGCGAGGCGTTGTCCTTTCTCGAATGCGCCGGCGCTACTGGCGGCGAACTGCTTGTCCGCGTCGTCGCCGAAAAACGTGAGAGCTTCTTTTAGGAACAGGTCGCCGGAAGCGGCCACCTGGTCGCGCGTACCCTGACTGTAGAAGCTCCACGCGAAGACGGCGTCGCAGCCGGGCCAATCCTGCGCGGCGAGCTCGACGGCCCACTTAGCAACGAGCGAAGTTTTCCCTTCGCCACCCAGAGCGACGAAGGTGATGACGTGGGCGCGGCCCTTTTCGAGGCGGAGAACCTTCTGCCACGCCTCATTAAGTTGCTTCGTCTCCTCTTCTCGTCCAATCAGGTCAGCGGGCGCATACTTGAGAATGCGGTCGATATTGAAGCGTCGTTCCGCGCGGGTCCGTGGTCGGAAGTCGATTACGTCGCGATCGGCGAACGTGGAAGGAAGGGGGCAGTTCTCCCGCCAAATTGGGATGATCTTCTTCGAAAGGCTTCGCGCAAATTCTACTTCACGCTTCACCCACTCTGAAGCATTGGCCGCGGCGGTGATGACGACGACGAAGGTTTCGCAGTCGGTAATTCCTTCCTCGATCTTCGGCCAGAATTTCTCGTCTGGATGGATAGCGCTGACATCGTTAAACACCTCGTCAAAGCCGGCAGCGCGGAGGAACGATTCCAACTCCGCGACGTAGTTGTCGTCGGCCGAGCTGTGGGAAACAAATGCGCGCCGCATCTGGAGGAACGAGGAGTATCATGAACCTGCGGCGCAGTCGCGCGATTTCTGCCAGGCATCGGCTCGCTTGCCTGAACAGATTTCTTCGGGAGATGATCATTTAGCCAGTCGCTTCTTGCAAGGCGCACGGCGAACTTGTGTTCGACCGGCGAAGACGGACTCTACTGACCGTCTCGTGCGCCAATCCAAGCTGATTTTCATTGCGGTTTTCCCGTTCCTTGCCAGCGCCATTTTGACAAATGCCCAGGAGGCCATGTCCCCTGTCATCGTGACCGCGCCGGCGGAGCTGGAATCGTTGACTTCCCCCTCTTTCACCCAAGCCGCGGAACAGAAGCGCGAGATCCCCGGAGGCTTCAGCTTGAGAAGCGCGGAAGAAATGGAACGTGGGCGCGGGTCGAATTTCGAGGATCTCCTGAAACGAACTCCCGGGTTGTTCCTGCAAACGGATAACGGAACGGAAATCACCAAAGTCTCAATTCGCGGTTCGGGAATATTGTCGGAGAACGAGCCGCTGGGCGTGCAGTTCATGCTGGACGGACTCACCCTCAACCAGGCTGATGGCGAAGCCATCCTGGAAGACTTCGACCTGGCTACGGTCAAGTACGCGGAGGTGTTTCGGGGAGCCAATGCCTTCAAATACGGCTCCCTTACCCTCGGGGGGGCGATCAATCTCGTGACCGTCACCGGCTACGAGGCCGACCGCTTCCGACTTCGACTCGAAGGCGGGAGCTTCGGATACTTCCGCGGCCAGATCAGTTTTGGCGGCGCGTCAGGTCCGGTCGATTACATCGGCTCGGTCATGGGCCGGTCGCGCGGCGGGTTTCGCGATCACAGTAGAGAGAACACAGAACGGATTTTCGGCGATGTCGGCTCCAAGGTCAGCGAGCATCTCGAAAACAGATTCTATGTGACGCTCGACCGGGTCGATCGCCAATTGCCCGGCGGATTGACCAAAGAAGAATTCAGGAATGATCCGGGACAGGCGAATGCGGACGCCGTGGCTGAGGATTTTGACAAGAAGTGGGAGCTGATTCGCCTTGCCGACAAGATCAGCTATCGAGACGACGGGCGTGAATTCGACGCAGGTCTGTTCTGGTTTCATCGAAACATGGAGGAACGCGGGTTTTTCCAATCCGATTTCAGACAGGGCCTCACCGCATTCTACTCGGACAATTTTGGCGGCAGTCTGACTTTCGTGACGCACGACGAGCTATTTGGCCGGCGCAATATTTTCACCGCCGGCTTCAGCCCCCAATTCGAGAGGGAAGTTTCCCAGAACTTCGAGAACCTGAGCGGGACCCGCGGAGAAACGACGGCCCTGGCGACCACAATTGCAATTAACGCGCCGCTCTATGTCGAGAACCAGCATTACCTGACGGAACAGCTCTCCATTCTTCTGGGGATGCAGGCGATCTATGCCCGACGTCAATTCGATGACCATTTCTTAGGCGACGACGAAGGAAACCAGTCGCACGAACAAACATTTTACGGCTGGAACCCGAAGATCGGAATGATCTACGAGATCGATGAAAGCAATCAGCTTTTCGGGAACTTCAGCGGGAGCTGGCAGCCCCCCTCCTTCGATAACATGGTCGAGTTTGCGGACGGTCCAAATTCCAGCGTCGTTTACACACCATTACAGCCGCAAAGGGCACGGACGCTGGAGCTGGGCACGCGAGGCGAGCACGGGCGCTTCGAGTGGGAATTGTCGCTCTACCATTCCTGGTTACGGAACGAACTGCTCGAATTGAATGACGCCCAGGGAAACGAGATCGGAGCCGTCAATGTCTCCCGATCGGAGCACCGGGGGATGGAAGCGAGCCTTGAGATCGAATTATTGGAATCACTCTTCCAGGAAAAGAAAAAAGACGATGCCGGAGATCGGCTCACGTTCAGTCAAACCTACACCCTGAACGATTTTCATTTCGACGGCGATCCGGTTTATGGTGCCAACCGTATCGCCGGCGTTCCCATGCATTTTTATGAAACGGATTTGCTTTATGAAAACGCAGCCGGCTTCTACGCTGGGGCGAATTTGCAGTGTAATCTCGCTCGTTATCCCGTGGACCAGGCCAACACCCTCTTCGCCGATCCCTACGCGCTTCTTGGATTAAAAATTGGATTTCGATCGAAAAAGGGCCTTTCCGTTTTTCTCGAAGCAAAGAATCTGACCAACAAACGCTTTGCGGCCGCCGTGGATCCAATTGCCGACGCGCGGACGGCCCCCGACGCCCGAATTTTTCATCCGGGGGACGGTCGGGCGTTTTACGGTGGCGTTTCTTGGAATTGGTGAGCATCACACGGCGCGGGCTGAAATCGCCGATTGGCGCTAGGATAGCGGAAGGGCGCCTTCGTTTCCGAAAGCGCCCTTCATTTTGATGGCTGTAAGCCGAATTCTGTCGCTCCCGCAGATGCGGGACGGATGATCATTTATCTCATCCCGCTCGCGCGGGACGCCCGGTGAACCATGATCGGCGGTCAGAGACCGCCGCTACAGTAACCGTGATGCGACGATACCCGAGGGTCTGCGGAGCCGGCTGTCCTGCCTCTGTTTTGTCTTGCACCACATGGGGTTTTTCGTGCCTCGCGGATTGCTCCGCGAGCGGTGAGCTCTTACCTCGCCTTTTCACCCTTGCCTGACCTTCGTTGCCAAAGAACCGGCGGTGTCTTTTCTGTGACACTTTCCGTCACCGCAACCTTGCGACTGCGGCGCCCGCGTGTTTTCCGCGGCATGCTGCCGTATGGTGTTCGGACTTTCCTCTCCGAATTGCTCCGGAGCGATCATCTGCCATCGCGCGTAACTTAGCACAATCCGGAAAGCGAGACATCAGGGAGTTGAACGCCCGATCTCACCGCATTCAATTTGGATTTTCGTGACGGCCTTTTGAGTCGCCGGACTTCTTTCCGTTAAGGCTGTCGAACCAATGGGTGAGGAAGAATTTCTTTTCGCCCGGGAGAAAACGGTCCGAGGTGCCGATGAGGGGCCGGAGAGTCGTGGTCATTTGCAGACAAACCAGGATGAAGATCAGACTCCATAGGTTCATCTGACCTCCTGAGCCGGCCAACAGGCGTCCCATCGCGCCAATCAAACGCAGTCCAAAACTGATGGCGATCACCCAAAGGATCAGGTGCAATCCACCCATAAAGGGAATGGAATCGGTTGATTGCGAGAATATCCAGGCCACCGGCGCGAAACCGATCAAGAGCAAGGCACTAAGAGCGACCGCGGCAAAAAGAACGCCAATAACAGTGCGAAATCGGACGTCCATTCCGGCCAGACCGGCGAAGATGTAGAGACTTGGAAGGCAGATGAGGACCGACAAAAGAGTGCCGAGGACAAGTTTGGCGGGCGCAATCCAGATTTGAGCGCCACCGGAAAAGCTCCCTACGACCACCCCGTAAGCAGCCATGCCTGCCAGGGCAAAAGCAAACAGCCAACCGCTCAGGTCGGCGCGCCAGTTGTTTTGCAATTCGTAAATGATGCGACCGGGAAATTTTAGCAGGGTCTCGATTATCAAAAGCGGTGATTTGCCGGCAGGCATCGGCTCGAACGCGAGTCTGGCAGCCCGCGGGAGTCGCGGGGGTTGTTGGGTTGGATTTTGCATGGGTGGTGGGATGGGGTTCTTAGAGAAAGACTTCTCGGATAGCGTACCAGACGTGTTCGTAAAAATTCCCCCAGAGCGGATTATCCCGCAGGAATTGCACCTCCAGGGTGGGATGACCGATGAAAGGTCGCAAATTCCACGCCAGCTGAGCGCCGAGAAACAGATTACCGGCCAGCCAACTCAATAATACGACAAATGCGGTCCTCGAATCGCCGCTCACTTTTCGAAGCAGGTCGAGCACGCGCCGGTTGGCCATGAGGCCGGCGAAAGCGATAGCACAGACATGGGCAAACAACATGAGGCTGTGCCCTAGCGAAGCGCTTTCAGAAGCAAGCGGAGGCGCGTTGAACCAGATAAAAAGAGTGATCGGGCTAAATCCACCCAGAATGATCGCCGCGATGGCGAAGCTCATGAGAATGGCGAGCGAGGTCTGCTTGAAGGAGAGACCTGCCCCGAGAATCTGGGCGAGCATGCCATTGAGCAACGCGTTGCCGCCACACGTGAGAAAAATCAGGACAGGAAATTTGATCGCCGTGTAAAGCGACTGCAGGGGCGCGCGCCAAAGGCCGAGGGTGAAACCGTAAAGTCCCGATCCAATCAAGATAATGATAAGGCAACCCGCCACCGACCGCAGGTCTGGCGCGGCCAGCCATTTCGCCAATTGCTCGGCATCGCCACGCAACAGAGCTTTGACGCGCTCTATCATAAATCTTCGCCGCCCAGAATTACACAGCCGTTCGTGTCCGGCCAAGACTGTTTCAGGCTGCCGCCCCGTTTAAATCGGCGACGGCACGGCAACCAGAAACCAGCAGACCATCGCGAGGGCGATCACGAGTTTGCCGATGATTCCGGCCAAATTGCCCAGAACCGTGCCCCAGCCCGCCCGGCCTGCGCTAACCAGACGTTTGCCCGCTACCAGCTCTCCGGCAATGGCGCCAACCAGCGGTCCGATCAATAGTCCCGGAAACGGATAGAACAGGCCGACGATCGTCCCAATCGTAGCGCCGAAGGCCCCCCATTTCGTGGCGCCGAACCGCTTCGCGCCGAAATATCCGCTCCCGAATTCCAAGGCGTAGGACAACAGCGTCAGGACGATCAACCCCGCGATATTCCACCAGCCAAGACTCTTTCCCGGTCCGACCATTACCTGATGAAGAATGGCCGCAGCCAGGATAACGACTGCGCCGGGAACCAGCGGCAGCACGGTCCCGATCAGCCCAACGGCCATCAGCACAATCGCAATCAACCACCAAAGAAGTTCCATCGCATTACCTTCGCCTTAAACTTTTTGACCATGTCCCCGCTGTTTCTATACTTGATCTCCCCCGATCAACCCAAACAGGAGATTCATATGGCACTCGCAGTTGGAACAAAAGCTCCCGATTTTTCTCTCCCCACCAAGACCGCTGAAGGACCCAAACAGGTCAAGCTCAGCGACAATTTCGGCAAGACCAACACGTTGCTCCTCTTTTTCCCGATGGCTTTCACCGGGGTCTGCACGACGGAAATGTGCGGCCAGAGCTCGGAGCTGGACAATTACGCCGGGATGAATGCAACGGTTTACGGGATCAGCGGCGACAACCCGTTCGCGCAGGAAGCGTGGGCGAAGAAGGAAAATATCTCCGTAACCCTGTTGAGCGATTACGAGCACAAGGTCGCCAACCAATACGACGTGGTCTACGACTCGTTCCTGCCGCAGATAAACCTCGGGATGGGCGGCGTGCCGAAACGCTCGGCTTTCATCGTCGATCGCAACGGCGTGATCCAATACGCGGAGAGCAACGACGACGCGAAAGAGCTGCCGAGTTTCGACAAGATCAAAGCGAAACTGGCGGAACTGAAGTGAACGACGAATTCAAGACGCTAAAGAAATTCGACGCGGGTGGCGGCCGCGAAGGATCGCTCTTCTCGCTGCCGACGCTGGAAGAACAGGGCATCGGGCGAGTTTCGCGGTTACCGGTCAGCATTCGGATCGTGCTGGAGTCCGTTCTGCGGAACTGCGATGGAAAAAAGGTCCGGCGCAAGGATGTCGAGACGCTGGCGAATTGGAACGCGAAGTCGCCGGCGAACGAGGAGATCCCGTTTGTCGTCGCGCGGATTGTTCTCCAGGATTTTACCGGTGTCCCGCTGGTGGTGGATCTGGCCGCGATGCGGAGCGCCGTGAAGGAGCTCGGCGGCGATCCGAAAATCATCGAGCCGCTCGTTCCGGTGGACCTCGTGGTCGATCACTCGGTCCAGGTCGATTTCGCGGGCTCGGCGCAGGCTCTCCAATTGAACATGGAAATGGAGTTCAAGCGGAACCGGGAGCGTTACCAATTCCTGAAATGGGGCCAGCAGGCCTTTAAAACTTTCGGCCTCGTGCCGCCCGGGATCGGGATCGTGCACCAGGTTAATCTCGAGTATCTCGCGAAGGGCGTGTTGTCATCGAAACCGGAAAGCGGAGACCAGAGACCGGAAATATTTTACCCCGACACGCTCGTTGGAACGGATTCGCACACGACGATGATCAACGGGCTCGGGGTCGTCGGCTGGGGCGTCGGCGGCATCGAAGCGGAAGCGGGAATGCTCGGGCAGCCTGTCTATTTTCTGACGCCGGAAGTGGTGGGCGTTCACATGACTGGCCAACTGCGCGAAGGCGTCACCGCGACCGACCTGGCGCTGCACATTACCCAGATGCTGCGGGCCCAAAAAGTCGTCGGGAAGTTTGTCGAGTTTTATGGCGAAGGCGCGGCGTCGCTTCCCCTGCCCGATCGCGCGACAGTCGGAAACATGGCGCCGGAGTACGGCGCGACCATGGGCTATTTCCCCGTCGATAGCGAGTCAGTCAATTATTTGCGGGCGACCGGACGAACGGACGAACAGTGCGCTGCGTTCGAGAATTATTTCCGCGCCCAAAAAATGTTCGGGATGCCGCGGAAAGGCGAAATTGATTACAGCGTCGATCTCGAGCTAGATCTTGGCGACGTCCAACCGAGCGTCGCTGGACCGAAACGTCCGCAGGATCGCGTGAACCTTCCGGAGCTGGGCGATGTTTTCCGCTCGCTCCTGCAGAAGCCGCTTACTGATGGGGGATACGGCAAGGCCAACGGCGATCTCGGCAAGCTTCATTTCGTCAACCTGAACGGCACGCCGCCGGTCCAGGGCGAAATGGCTTCCACCGATAAGACTGACCAGGGGATCCAGCCCGGCGATGAGCGGAACAAGATTGAGATGGTCGCGAACCGTCCAACGCCGGATCGGGTTGACGAAATCGACGCGAAACCGGGCGAGACTTTCGCCCACGGCCAAAGCCGGATTGGGCATGGCAGCGTTCTGATCGCGGCTATCACGAGTTGCACGAACACGAGCAATCCGAGCGTTATGCTCGCCGCAGGCCTCCTCGCCAAGAAAGCGGTCGAGCGTGGGCTGAAAATCGATCCGGCCGTGAAAACCTCGCTCGCCCCCGGCTCACGCGTGGTCTCCGATTACCTTCAGAAAACGGGGCTTCAAACCTATCTCGATCGGCTCGGGTTCAATATCGTCGGGTACGGGTGCACGACCTGCATCGGCAATTCCGGCCCGCTTCATCCGAAGATCGAGAAAGCAATTAGCGAACACGATCTCGTCGCGGCCTCGGTGCTTTCCGGAAACCGCAACTTCGAGGCGCGCGTGCACCAAAACATCAAGGCAAACTTCCTGATGTCGCCGCCGCTGGTCGTCGCCTTCGCTCTCGCCGGCCGGGTCGATCTCGATCTTTCCAAGGAATCAATGGGGCGCGGCTCCGACGGCAAGGAAGTTTATCTGCGTGATCTTTGGCCGACGCTCGCCGAGATCCGCGACACCATGCAGTCCGCCCTTACCCCGGAAGTTTTCCGCCGGCTCTACCGGGATTTCGCCGGACAAAATCCGAAGTGGAATGATATCCCGTCGAGCGTTGGCGAAATTTACGAGTGGGATGAGAAGAGCGACTACATTCATCAGCCGCCGTTCTTCGCGAATTTCTCGATGTCGGCGGGAACAATTGGCGATATTCGGGACGCGCGTCCGCTTGGCATTTTCGGCGACTCGGTGACGACGGATCACATTTCCCCGGCGGGCGCGATCAAGCCGACTTCGCCGGCAGGGCAATATCTGAAGTCGCGCGGCATCGAGCCGGTGGACTTCAACAGCTACGGCTCGCGGCGCGGAAACGACCTGGTCATGACGCGCGGCACGTTCGCGAATGTCCGGATCAAGAACCTGATGGTCCCGGGAACGGAAGGCGGCGTGACGAAATATTTCGGGAACCGGAATGCCGGACTCGGAGACGAAATGTCGATCTTCGACGCGGCCATGGAGTATCAGATGGAAGGGGTGCCGCTCGTTATCCTGGCCGGGCACGAATACGGGACCGGCTCGAGCCGGGACTGGGCGGCGAAAGGGACGCGATTGCTCGGGGTGAAAGCGGTTGTCGCAGCAAGCTTTGAGCGGATTCATCGCTCGAATCTCGTCGGCATGGGTGTGCTGCCGTTGCAGTTCGCGGACGGAACCAACGCGCAGACTCTCGGGCTCGATGGTTCGGAAATTTATTCGGTGACCGGATTGTCGGACGCGATCCAGCCCGGACAGACCGTGACGCTCAAGATCGCGCGCAAAAACGGGAAGGACGAATCCATTCCGGTGAAGTTGCGAATCGATACGCCGATCGAAATCGATTACTACCGTCACGGAGGCATTTTGCCATTTGTCCTGCGCGAACTAATGGCGCGCAGCTGAACTCCCGAGAGCGAAAACCGATCGAATTATGCGGAAGGTGCGCGTGGCAGTCTTGTACGGCGGCCGGTCGGGGGAACATGAGGTTTCGCTGCAATCGGCCGCTTCGGTCATCAATCATCTGGACCGGGAGCGTTTCGAAATCGTGCCGGTCGCAATCGATAAACAGGGTCGCTGGCATCTCAACGACATTTCATTGCTGGAAGGGCAAAAATCACTTCCTGTATTCAAGGATGCACCGAAGGTCGTGCTCCCGCCCAATGTTCCGGAGGCGAGCGATGGCAGTGCGCTGATTCATTTGGGCGAAAGCGGGGAAGACAAGGCAATCGACGTCGTTTTCCCAGTCGTGCACGGCCCTCTCTGCGAAGACGGAACCATCCAGGGGTTACTCGAACTCGCGGACGTCCCCTACGTCGGATGCGGAGTGCTCGCGTCGGCCGTGGCGATGGACAAGGAGATGGCGAAACGCGTGGCTCGTGACGCCGGCGTTCCGATCGTTCCTTATGTTTCGTTGAAGTCCGAGTCTTGGAAGAAACCAAAGCGCGAGGCGGCGGAGAAGATTCAGAAAGAACTTGGGTATCCGGTCTTCGTGAAGCCGGCCAACCTGGGCTCGAGTGTCGGCGTGCACAAGGTAAC
Source organism: Chthoniobacterales bacterium (assembly GCA_035274845.1). Taxonomy (NCBI): domain Bacteria; kingdom Pseudomonadati; phylum Verrucomicrobiota; class Spartobacteria; order Chthoniobacterales; species Chthoniobacterales bacterium. The sequence goes on along the minus strand of DATENU010000016.1, from coordinate 45,123 downwards.
CGAACCAAGCGGACTCGACGCGGCGCTGGAGGACGCGTTCCGCTACGACACCAAGGTTCTGATCGAAGTGGCGATCAACGCGCGCGAAATCGAGTTGTCGGTGCTGGAAAATCCGGATCCTGGAGCCGAGCCGCTGGTCAGTGTCCCGGGCGAAGTAAATCCGACCCACGAATTTTATTCCTATGAGGCCAAATACCTCGACGAAAAGGGCGCGGAATTGATCATCCCCGCCAGGCTCGATGCGCCGCGGACGGAACGGGCCCAGGAAATCGCGGGGCAAATCTTCTCCGCGATCGAATGCGAAGGGATGGCGCGGGTGGATCTGCTCCTTGATCGCAAAACGGGTCAGTTTTTCTTCAACGAACTGAATACCATTCCCGGTTTCACCTCGATCAGCATGTATCCAAAAATGTGGGAAGCCTCCGGGATCAGCTACCGGGAGCTCTTGTCACGGCTGGTGGATCTGGCCGTCTCGAGGCATCAGCGCAAGAAGGCGTTGGTGCGCGAGTTTCAGACGCAACCCGAAAAACCATTCTAACCTTATAGTCTGCGCGGGCCAGTCTCCAACGAGGGTGTGTGACGCGGTCCGCGCCTAGCCCGGAATGCCGCGGAGTCGAAGCCGCTGCCTTAGTCTTTTTGCCCAGAACCCTTGAAGAATTCGTGAGCGGCGTTTTCTCTTACATTCGTAGCCGGAGTCGCTGCGGTGTTTTCCCAAATGAGTTGCACTGTCGAGGAACACGCATTTGCCAGCCTTCCCCCCGAGCCGTTGACATTGAAATTAACTGTATCCCCGACCGCGAGCTCCTGCATTTCAACTACTCTTCCGTTCGGCATCCACCCGACTCGACCCGGCTTGCCATCACCCTCATTTGTTCGGTAGACACGAACCAAGCCTTTGATTTCGTTGTGCGCGACCTCCTTGACGGCATGTGGCACTAAATTTTGGACTGGCATATTATGAGTTTCTTCTACGCAGTCCGGGATGACAAGCATTCATACCGCGCTCATTCCAGCTCGCGCGTGCGGCGGTGCACTTCGATGGGTGAGCCCTCGGCGATGAAACCCGAGACCGGCGGCGCCGCCAGCGTTTCCACAAATCGCGGCCCATAGAGGGTCGCGACGTCGGCATCGAATTTCGTGGTCTCCGCTTTCCACAACTTCCAGCGTGGATGTTCCACCCGATACTCGCTGCAGCCTGAGCGTCGCGCCGTGTAACCCCAATAATGCTCCGTGATAAATTCTTCGTGCGATCCCTCCGCCGCGCTTTGCGGTTCGCCCGTCGCCGTCATGGCGAGCGTCTCCCAGCGCCGGCCGCGTCGCCATTGATACTCAGCGAAAACGCGCCCCTCTTTGTGTTCGAGGTTATGCCGCATCGGCAACGCGGAATAGGGTTCCCCATAAAAAGTCCGGGCGACGATGGCGATGGCTGCCCGCGGAACCAGCTCGCGGACAAAGACGACGCCGCGGCGCCATTCCTCCGCGCTCTGGCGGCGCACATAAAAACGAAGATTCACTTCCTCGAAATCGCGATGGAAGGGAATCGGAAGACCAACTACGCGCGTATCCAGAAAAAGAAAGCCGACGACGCTGACGAAAGTCTGCCCGTGGTGGAAATCCAGTTCCGTCTCGGCCGGCACGAGCGGCTCCAGGATTCTCGGATCGACCGGGAAATTCAGCATCGCAAGATAACGCCATTTCGCGGTTAGAAACGGTTTTAGCATGGTGAATCGAGCTCGCCGCGCTCGATCGTTAAGATAGCCAGGGCACGATCCCGCGCATGCGGGACGCATCCACCTAGCGGAGCAACTTTTCCATGGCGGGGTCTGGCTCGGCCCCCAGCGCAGTTGCCTTGGTGTAATGCAATTTCGCTTTTTCCGTCGCGGGGGGCGAACTCGTCGCGTAAACCACCGCGAGGTTGAAGTGCGCGTCGGCGTAGTCGGGATTGGCTGCAATCGCGTCGAGCATTTCTTTCTCGGCCGCTTCCTGCCAACCTTTCTGGCTGGCCGTGATCCCGAGGTAATTGTGTGCCGTCGCGCTCTTCGGATTGATTCCAAGCGCCGTCGTCAGCTCAGTGATCGCGTCATCAAATTTGCTTTGGCGATAATAAACAATGCCAAGAGTGGTGTGGGAAAACTCATCCTTGGGCGCCAGAGCGACCGCCTTTTTCAGGGTCAATTCCGCCGCCTTCCATTTTCCAGTGCGGAAATAAACGACGCCCAGATTGGAGAGCGAATAGAGGTTGTTCGGACTTTTCGTCAGGATTTGCTGATACTGCTTTTCCGCGGCCCGGTATTTCCCCTTGTCGAAATTCTCTTTCGCTTCGCGGGCGACTGAGGCCAGTTCCTCCGGGACAGCGGGGACCGAAGTTTGCACGGAAGGTCCGGTCTGTTTTGTCGGCCCCTGTTGCTTCGGAAGCGAAAATGTCCCCGTCATCGCTGCCGGGTTGCTGTCCGAAATGCTCACGACCGGTTGTCGCAACAAGGCGAGCTCTTCTTCGCTGAGCTTCGTGACCGGCTGCGCCAGGAGCGCGATCTGTTGATTCAGGGTGTCGGACTTGACCTGCAATTTTTCGAACTCAGACAGCATGAGTTTCTTGGCCTGTTCGCGGCGTGCTTCCTCCTGGCGTTCGCGAACGACAATCCGGCGCAGCATCTCGTTCTCCTTCGTGAGCCGGGCCGTCTCCTCGGCGTTCGCGCCGGTCAATTTCGCTTTTTCCAGCTCTGTGCTCGCCTGGTCGAGCTGCGACCGCAGATCAGCCACCGTCACTTCAAAGTCCTTGTTTTGCTTCTGGCTGGCCGCGAGCTGCTCCCGTAGTTGCTCAACCTGGCGTTTTACGTCCGCCACCTCCTGCTCCTTCTTCGGCTTGTCGGCGCTGATTTCCCTGACCGTCTTTTCGGCTATCGCGAGTTTCGTCTTCAGGTCGGTGTTCTCCGTCACCAGGACCTGCACTCGTTCCTGCGCTTGTTTCGCGGTCTTCAACTCAGCCAATAACTGGTTCCGCTCTTTCGTCACCGTGGTGACCTTCGCGCTCTCCGCTTCTTTTTCTTTCTCCGCGGCGGCGCGTCCTTTTTCCGCGGAAGCGAGCGCTTTCTTCAATTGGGCAATTTCTGCCCGTAACGCTTCCTGCTTTTTCGAGTCCGTCTTGTCGGAACCCGCGATTTTCTTCAGGGAATCCTCGGCCTGCGCCAGCTGAGTTCGCGCTTCTTTGTCAGCGCCCCTGGTTTTTTCCAGCTCGCCCTGGGCCTGCTCGAGCTTCGTGTTTGTCTCCTGCAAACGGCCGTTCAGGGTATCCTTTTCTTTCGCGACGGCGTCATATTGGCTCCGCGATTTCTCGAGCTCGACCTGAAGTTGATCGACTTTGTCCTGCAATTTCTTAGTCGCTTCCTTGATGGCGGCATCGCTGGCCACCGAAGGGCTCGGTTGAGGCGGAGGAGGCGCTGAAGCCGCCGGGGCTGGAGGAGCCGGGGCACGGCTTGGAACCGCGGAAGGCTTCGCGACTTCCACACTCGGTTCCGGCGGCCCGGACTTTTTGGGAAGCACGGGCGGATTTGAGGCTACCGGAGGCGGTGGCCCGGTGGCAGCCGAGAGATCTTTTTGGGTCCCCATCTTCGCCTGCACGCGCACGATGCTTTCACCAATCTTGCGGCTCCGATAATCGACAATCGCGGTCTGCCAATCGCCATGCGTCTTCTTGAGCTCTTCGAGCAGACTGCCGGCAAAGCGGAACTTCGAGAGCGCGGCGTCGAACTGATTGTCGTGCTCGAGTTTTTCGCCCTGTTGCGAAGTCAAATAAGCCTTAAGAAATACCTCACTCGGGTCGTTCGATTGGGCGACCACCAGGGATGGCCCGAGGGAAAAGCAAAACGCGGCGAGAAGAATCAAACCGATTTTCTTCATGCCTTGAAGGAGCCGAGAATAGTCATGTGTGGTTGAGTTGCAATGCTGGAGAGCGTTGCGCCGGGTAGTAAAGCGCCCGGCGTGCCACTTTCTCCCGCTTTGCCTTTGCAATCCAGCGTCTAAAATCTAGGTTCCGCAACGCGACGGTGGCCGTAGCTCAATGGTAGAGCTCCAGATTGTGATTCTGGCTGTTGCGGGTTCGAGTCCCGTCGGCCACCCCTCCAGGGATTTTCGATCTTCGGTTTTCGATTGGCGATCGGGATAACGGTGGACGCGCTGGCACGTGCGTTGCTTAAGAAGTCGTCATGCTCAATCCTGCCACCCTCCTCGAACCCACGGCTTCCCACCCCCTCGTAGAAAATTTCGAGAATTTCTGGGTCCGCATCTTGGGGGACGAAACTTTGAGCGACTGCAACAACCTCCAAAAGCTGGTTGTCGGCTGCGAAATCATCGCGGCTCTGGACGCCGTCGACTTGCTCGCGGCCTGACAAACTCTGCGCGGCCCCAAAGCCGGCTCTCCCTGCGAGTTACGCGCGAACGGGCGCGATCCGAAACGCCGGTTTTTCTCGACCTCCGCAGGTAACAAGTGCGTTACCTTTACCCTCTCGCGCCCCGACGCGATTTCCGTACGGTCAATGATGGAGGATTCTTCGAAACGAATTGTCGACGAACAATGCGGGCGCTTTTAGCGTCGGTCTCAACCTCATGCACATACTGGTGATAGATGACGAAGTTCGCCTGGCCCGGCACGTCGCTTCGGCTTTGACCGAGGCGGGCCACGAGCCGGTGGTGATCCACGACGGCGAATCGGCTTTGGGAGAAATGGAAAGCACGCCCTTCGATCTGGTCGTTCTCGATGTCGGTTTGCCTGGAATGGATGGCTTCGAAGTCTTGCGGCGGATGCGAGCCAAGAACATCTCGCACCGGGTCCTGATGCTGACCGCGCGCGGCGAATTGAACGATCGCGTCACCGGATTGCAACTGGGCGCCGACGATTACCTGGCGAAGCCTTTTGCGATGCAGGAATTAATGGCGCGGGTGCGGGCCCTCGGGCGCCGTTACGCGGAAGAGCCTGAAATTACCCTGCGGGTCGCGGACCTCACGCTCGACCTGGCGAACCAGCAGGTCCATCGGGGGGATCGTCATATCGAGCTTTCCACCCGCGAAATGACTTTGTTAAAAGTCCTCATGCGCGAACCGGGCCGGGTGTTTACCCGGACGGAGCTGTGTGAACGCGTCTGGGAACGCGAGCATGAATATGATATGAAACTCGTGGAAGTTTTTGTGGGACGTTTGCGAAAGAAAATTGGCACACCGCCGCTCATTCACACGGTGCGGCATGTTGGCTATACGATTCGCGAACTCGAATCGCCATGAGGCGTTGGCCGCTGCGCTGGAAATTAGCGCTCTACGCCGCGGCCCTGGGAATCGGGGCGACCATCGCCGGCGCCGCGACGACCTGGACGATCATGCGCTATTGGGAGCTGAGAGCCTTCGATAACCGGCTCGCTCTGGACGCGCAGGAGCTCTTTCGCGATGTGGAAAATTTTGAAGGCGGAATTGCGAACAATAGCCGGATTTTCCAGGAGCGATTTGTTCCGCTCGCTCTCCGCGACCGATATGTTGAAATCCGTGGACCCGGGGGCGAATTACTTTACCTCTCGCCCAACGTTGAGGCGCCCGTGCTGAATGACGGCATTGAAAAATTTCATACCCGCAAAATCGGCACCAGCAGCGTTCGCCTGGGAACCTTTCATTGGAACGGGCTGACGCTTCACGTCGGCGCCGACCTGAAGGAAGTAAACAAAATCGGCTGGAACATCATGCTCGGAATGCTGGGGGCGATTCCAACCGTATTGATTGTGATCACGATCGGCGGCCGCTGGGTGGCGAGAAAAGCGCTCGCGCCCGTTGACGCAATTCGCGAAGCCGCTTCCCGCATCACCCTCCAGAATCTTCATCAGCGATTGCCGGCCCCCTCGACGAATGACGAGATCGCCGCGCTCATCGCGGTCCTCAACGCGACGTTCGACCGGTTGCAGCGCAGCTTCGAACAGTCGGTTCGCTTTTCCGCGGAAGCATCGCACCATCTTAAAACTCCGATCTCCGTCCTGCGCGCCGGAATTGAGGAAATCCTCACTGATCCGGACACGCCGGCGAAACAACAGACTCGCGCGGATGCATTGCTCCATCAGGTTCACCAGCTCACTTCCGTTGCCGAAAATCTTCTCCTCCTGGCCCGGGCGGATGCGGGACGGCTCGAACTGCATCGCGAGCAATTTAATTTAACTGAAGTCTTGGAAGGCGTTTGCGACGATGCGAGCGCCATGGCGGAGGCGGAAGGGTTGACCGTCGAGGCGGAGTTGCCGCCGAAATTGCCGGTGGAGGCGGACCGCCGCGCGGTTTCGCTGATTGTTCAGAACCTGCTCGAAAACGCGATCAAGTACAATCAGCCGGCAGGTTGCATTTGCATTCAGGCCCGCGCCCTTGATGGGAAAGCAGAGTTAACGGTGAGGAATAACGGCGAGCCGATTCCGCCAGACCGTGCCCCGCATATTTTCGAGCGCTTTTATCGCGCCCGTTCAGACGGCCGCATCCAGGGTCAGGGACTAGGGTTGAGTGTCGCCGTCGAGTTGGCCAAGGCCCACGGGGGCGATCTTGCCTTGGTCAGGTCGGACGAGGAGTGGACGGAATTTCGATTGTCGATGCCGCGCGGTCGAGCCTCAGTTTCGGATTCCTGAGCCCTCCCGCGCCTCTATTCTTCGCGTCGCGTAGGTGGATCGAGCGCTCCGTCGCTCGATATGTGACCAAGTCAGAACCGCGCGCAGAGCGCCCGGTCCACCCACGGCCGCTCGGCCAATCCGCAACTTTGGCGGGTTCAATCTGTTGAATCGAAACATGGCCAGAAACCCTGACCCGGATTCGAGCGAAAAGAGCAAAATCCAATTCGAAGAGGACATCTGCATCCACATCTTCACCGTTTCGTCCGCGATGGTCGGCGTTTGCCTGACGGTGATCGGACTCATCCGGGTGGTCATTACTCTCGGCAAAGCCGACACCCTGGCAGACGACCTCCTGGCGGCGGACGCGCTCCTCTTTCTTCTTTCCTGTCTTCTCTCCTACGCCGCGCTCCGTTCCCGCGGCTTCCGGCGCATGCACCGGATCGAACGCGCGGCGGACGCTACCTTTATTGTCGCCATGCTGGTCATGGTAACGATCTGCGGGTTTATCACCTACGCTGTTACGGCTCCCGGCCATTCCTAAGGCCTTGGGAAATGGACGGCGACAAAGCGCCGTGGCTACAGCAGCCGCAGCGCGTTAAGCGAAATTTACCGCGGGAACGGCTTCTCGAGATTTGCCAGCGCGTAGGCAGTCACCGCTACCACGGCGGCGTTTTCGGCAAGTTCCTGGGGCACAATTTTGTCCAGGGTATCGGCGGCCGTGTGGTGATAATTGAAGTAGGTCCGGTTGTCCTGGATCGGGCTGAACCCGGGCACGCCCAGTTTCGTCAGCGGGCTGATATCAGCGCCGGGATGTTCGGCCAGATTCAAGATGCCCGCGCCCGATTTCCGAAGGATTTGCGCCACCGGCTCGAAGAATGATTTCGCTTCGGGCTTCGTCGCGTAATTGATCCCGAGCGGATGTCCCGCTCCGCCATCCGTTTCCATTGCGGCGAAATGATTGGCAATTTCCTGTTGATGATTTTTCGCGTAAGTCTTGCCACCCGCGAGTCCGTTCTCTTCATTCATCCAGGCGATGACGCGGAGTGTTCGTTTCGGACGAAGATGCAGCTTCTGAAACAGGTTCGCGGCCTCCATCGAAACCGCCACGCCGGCGCCATCGTCGATGGCCCCAGTCCCGAGGTCCCAGGAATCCAAATGTCCTGAGACAATAATGATTTGCTCGGGATGTTCGCTTCCCTTTAGGTCTCCGATGACGTTATAGCTGACAGCTTCCGGGAGTTGTTGCGGCGTCAGGAGAAGGCGCATGCGTAACGGGCCTTGCGGAGCAAGGGCGGCCATTAGGTCGGCATCCTCGGCCGTCACAGCGGCGGCCGGAATCTTCGGCGCATCTTTCTTGTAATCGGTCTGGCCGGTGTGCGGGAGCCGATATTCCGCCCCGCCGACCGAGCGGATCAACGCCGCTACAGCTCCAAGTTTTCCCGCGGCGACAGGCGCGTCGGCACGATACTTCACCGCTTGTCCGTAGGCATCCCCCGCCCTGCTTTGCGCCGCCATCTGCTTGTCGAAATGGTAATTAAACAGAACGATCTTGCCGGCCACTTTGTCGCGACCGAGCTTTTGCAACTCGTCGAAATCGGCCACGACGACGACTTCGGCGGTCAATCCATGAGGCGGCGTCGCCACGCTGCCGCCAAGAGCGGTGAGAACAATTTTTTGGGTCGTGTTCTCGGCCATGCCCGGGAACTCAACCAGGGCCGCCGTTTCTTCGCCCCGCACCCAATGCTGCACCATGACTTTCTCGAGTTGAACCTCGAGACCGAGCGCCTTCAGTTCCCCCGCAACGTAATCCACCGCCTTTTGCGCCTGGGCCGAACCAGTCAACCGCGGCCCAATGTTATTCGAAAGATGCGCTACTTGCCGATAGGCGTAGTCGCTTTTCAAGGCCGCATCCTGAAGCTTTTCCAACTCAGCCAGAGTTTGCGCCGAATACAGGGGCGGCGTGGGTACCGGCGTCGGGGTCGGCGAATCTTCCTGCGCCCAGCAAGGCATCGCTCCAATCCAAACCACGCAGGCAAGGACCGCTAAACGAGTTGTGCTAGTTCGAATTCTACTTTGCCTCATATGTATGGAACCAGTTCATGGTTGTTATTTCCCGGGCCTTGCCAACAACAATGCCGCGACCGCCGCCGCGTTCAATTCAAACCGGAAAATTTCATGCATCCAACCAAACACCAGTCACGCCCTTCGTTTTTCGCGTTGCAATTATCTTATTCCACCCAAGGCCGAAGCGCCAAAGCGCTTCGACGTTTACCTCGCTCGAGCGGTCGCCGGCAACTATTACTTCCTAGGGTTGCGGAGCTCGAAGGTCGAATCGTTGCAGAAACTTGTCCGCAGTTGGTAAATATCCTTGACGGCCTCGCGGCCACAACATAAAAGGAGGCCGATTACGTCACCCGACGTTTCAACGCATCTTCGGCCGGGCTGAAGGAACCCGTGGGGCTGAACCTTCGCTGGAAGGCCGCTTAACGCGATCCCCCAGATTTCACCTGAAGCCCCGAGTCAGCCGAAATGAGGCCTAATTCTTGGAACGCGCCTCGCGAGGATGGTTCCCGGTTCCGGGCGGTCTGGAAACCGTTCAGGTCAACAATCCCTCCCTAGAAGCCAATCCCCATGAAAAAAAGATCCGCCTCTCGCTCGGCTTTCTTTAGTCCGCGCGTCTTAATGACCTGTTGTGCAATCGGCGTCCTCCTCGTGCTGCTTGCCTTTGCCCTCGACCCAGGCGGGACCGCCAGGGCACAGGGCTCGCAGCAAAATCAACAAACTGGTCAGGCAAGACCGCTTACGCCCGAGGAAGCCCGGGGACTGGTGGCGGCACTCAAACCGCTGCTCAATCAGTCGAGCAAGGCCTGCAACTCCGCGTCTAACGCATTCGTTATTCTCCTGACGTGCATATCTGGGGTGTCGTTACGCAGATGAATACGACGTTCCTTCAACGGAAAGCGAGAAGTATTTTCCGCGCCGCTATTACTTCCTTTGGACTACTGAGTCCGCAATAAGCGTGCGGTTGGCTAACGACATGTATTACTCCGTACGATGGATAGACGGCAATCGCCGAGATTCCCTACACTTCCAGAACTCAAGAAAGGCCCCGCCAGACAAAAGCGTCTGCCGGCCCCAAAAAGCCCCAGAGTCCCAGAGCCCCACAGCCCAGAAACGCAAAATAAGATTCCAAAGCATTTGAACTCCCTCATCTGCAAAGACCGTTGCATCGCCCTCTCTCGACGGGAAGACCATTCTTCACTTCTGCTTGTCGGGCTCCCGCGCCTTCTCTTCACTTCATTTGCGGGAGCAAAATCTAAAGTCAGGAAACCTACGCTGTTACTGTTTTCCGTTGCCGTGCTGCTGCCGGGCGGCACAGCGGCAATGCGCGGGCAATCTGCGCTTGATGGTTTCGACCCGAAAAACGGCGGGATTTGCGGCAGCGGCGTGCAGCCAGACGAGCGCGGCGGCATTGCGTTCTCGACGCAGAAAGTTTTTCTGCCCGGCGACAGCACGAAACCCAACGCCGGGACATGGAACTGGGCTGATCTCACCGGAGGCGTCAGCACCAGCAATCTGGACAATCTCGTCATGGACATAAGGACGGAGACGGCCTATACGCTGGCTGATTCTTCCGGCATCGCGTTGCCGTTTGCGGCCGAGCCGGGCAAAACACAACATCTCGCCTCTGCCGATGCTGTTCCCGAAGGGCTCACCGCGTCCGACTGGACTAATATCCGCGCTGCCTACCAAGCGCATCAACATCAAGCGATACGAGTGGAAGGCCGATACGCGGCGCGCAATCCAGAGCAACAGTGGCGGACGGATTTCGATGACCGCGGTTTTACCACACGACCGGATGCGGGCGGTTGGCAGCGGGGCTGGAAGTTGAAAAGTTACGGCTTCCGAGGGCAGGAGCGCGCCATCGGCGGGCGGTCAGAGGCTTCCAACACCGATGCCAGTGACGACTTCGCCAGTTCGGTGGCCCCAACGCCGACCCCAACACCGACGCCAACGCCCACTCCTTGCGCAGCTTGTACTCCAACCCCGACCCCGACCGCATCACCTACGGCTACACCCACAGCTACTCCGACCGCGACCCCTGCATGCACCCCGTTCACCTTTGCGGGGACGGGAGCAGGACCTATTGCTGATGGCGGCAGTGGGACGCCGCCGGTGTTCGGCACCCCGCTGGTGATTAGCTTCGCCGTTGCGGGCCAGAGCGCACCGCTTAGCAGTGTGGCAGTCGACCTGACCCTGACCCACTCGTGGGTGGGAGACCTGGATATGATCCTGACCTCCCCGGGCGGCACAGCCAGCCTGATTACGGTAAGCCGGATCGGGGTGACGACCGCGAACTCTGTGGGAGACAGCTCCAATTACGCCGGGACGTATAACTTCACCGATGCCGCGGCAGGAACGAACATCTGGACGATAGCGACAGCAGCGGCGTGCGGAGACACCTGCAACATCACGGTGGGCGATTACCGGACGACGGCCGGAGGCACTACCGGGCAGACCAATCCGCCACCGGTGACCTCGCTGAACACGACGTTTGCGGGGCTGACGACTGGCCAGATCAACGGGATCTGGACACTGACCATCCGCGACGGCGCGGCGGTGGACACCGGAAGTGTGACGGCCGCGAACCTGAAGCTGGCTGGCGCTTGTGGGCCGACGCCGACGCCTGGGGTCACAGCTACACCTACAGCCACCCCGACGCCGACGGCAACGGGAACGCCTCCACCGTGCCAAATCACAGCGTATGCGTTCGACGTGACCGGCGATTCTCAGGGCACGGTCGATCCGGATGACGACACCTTTTCCCCCGACACCTTTTCCTTTGGGGTGTACGTGACCGGCTCACATGTGGGTCCCCACTGGATGGCCAATACTCCGTCGGGGATTTTGACCGGCAATTACGACGAGCTTGTCCACCTGGGTCCATATTCCACGAGCCTGTTGCCGCTCACGGTGACATTCCGGGATGAAACTGATGCGGCTTGCACCGCCGTCGTCGTGGTTTCCAACGTGGCCACTCCGCCCTGCTCGGTCACCATCAATGTCCCGCCCGTTGTCACTGTTACGGCGGAAGAAGCAGGCGGCGCGTATATTGGTTTCCTACTGCCGGTCACTAAACCCGCAGGCTGCAACCGCCAGGTTGAGCTGCTTTTCTCGCCACCGTCGGGATCGTTTTTCGCGGTCGGTTCCCATCAGGTTGTTGCGCAAGTTTCTGGATCACCTAACGAAAGAGCCTTGTTTACACTGGTCGTCCAACCTCCTGATCCAGCTGATTTGCCGAATCCACTGGGCATTTATGTTCCGACCCCAGGAGGCCCGCGCATGGAATTGGCCCTCGACGAGGCAGAATTCACGGTGGCGGCGAATGCAGGCGCATTCTCATGGAGCATGGATGCCGTGGGCGGATTTGCTGGACAGGCCCCGCTGACCATTCCCGCGACATCACCCTCCGATGGCTTGCTCTTTGGCGCAGTATCAAGGGAAGAAAGCGACCCGAAGGTGGCGATGACTACTGTGGCAACGGGGACGGGTTGGACGCTGCATCTCACGACCTGCCGGCCATTCGTCGATGACAACCCGAATCCGGCAGAGCCCGCCCCGCTTACCTGGCAACCGCCGACTACAGGGGGAATGGAAGCCCTGTTCGTTCCGTGGTCCACGCCAAGGCTGATCGCTGGCCGCGTCCTGGCTGCCAGCGGAGCTGTGACCCAACGCGCGGGCGCCTTCGATCTGTCTAAGCTGGGCGCGGGTAAATTCAATATTCGGATTCAAAACGGGAACGATGAGAGTGGGAACCTCCTCATCATGCCAACCGCACTCGATGACCGTGGGAAGGCACCGCTCGTGACCACGGAATTTGCTGACGGAGTGTTTACAGTCAGCTTGCGGCAGGCGATTCCGAGCCCGGATGGATTCGATCCGAACGCACCTCTGATCGATGTCGACTTCGTGTTCGTTTGGGTACCGCTGATCAATCGCGACGACAGCGAGGTGGTAACTCGCCTGAATAACTCCCACTTCAACATCACGAGGCCAGGTGGGAGCACTGCCCGATTAGAGTGGAACGACACACAGGACCCGGCATCTCTCGAAGCATCCACGGATCTCACATCGTGGGCACCGCTCGGAGGCTCCCCCGTGCTCGCAAACGGCCGCTGGTCTCAGGATACGCCGATGATCGGAGTGAATGGTTTTTTTCGTCTCGCACCGAATTATGCCACTGCAGACGATGACACTGCAGCTCCCTCCGGGTCTTGCAGTGTATGTACGAACGGCGGGTTTGAACTCAATAACTTAGATCATTGGTCTTGCGAAACTGGTAATACTTACTCTTTGAAATGGAAGTCCGGATGCGTGACTGAGCCGCCCGCACCGGGAAGGCAGACAATCATGAGCGCTGGATTTGACCCTAAAATCCCGACGCTGCCTAAAGTATGGTCCGGGGCGCACAGCGCCCGCTTGGGGAATTCGGCCGTTGGATCCGAGAGAGAACGACTGAAGTTTACCTTTTTGGTTACCAACCAGACACAGAACTTTGCCTTCGGCTACGCCGTGGTGCTTCAGAATCCTCCACATCCCAAAAAACGGCAACCGTATTTTTCGTACCGCTTTTTTAAGGGGGCTACCTATCACTGGTGGAAAAAGATTGGGTCCGAGGTCAAAAAAGTTGCGGACGGACATGACCATTACTTCACGCACGCTTCCTCGAACTCCAACATACTTTACCGCCCTTGGGACTGCTATAAGAAGGATCTGAGTAAATTTGTGGGCAAGTGCGTTAGTGTCGAATTCGAAACAGCCGACTGCGAGGACAGCGGCCACTTCGGCTACGCCTATATCGATGGTCTTTGCGAGCCACCCGACAACTCCCTTAATCCCGTCTTCACTCTGCCTCCGGTGAGGTGTGCTCCCACTGGGCCCTTCATCGCTGATGCAACTGCGACAACAGGCGAAACGTCATATTTTTGGAGTATAGAAGAAAGTGATCCATGGTGCGGGCGCAAACCGTCGACCGAGGTGATGGAATGGTTCGTCGCGCAGCAAGCGGGGCAGATAAATCTAACATCATGGTACGCTTCCAAGGGAGGCACGTTCAAGCCTGGCCAGTGTTACCGCATCAAGCTAGCCGTTCAAAACGGTTGCTCCCAGTGGAAGGAAACCGTTCAGTGTCCGTGTTTTCTTCCCGCACCGAAAGCCGATGCCGGTCCCGACCGTCATATCTGCCGGACTACCGATACCTTTGTCCAGATTGGAACGCCTGCTGTTGCGGGCAACACCTACATGTGGACTTCCGATCCTTTGGGCTTTTCAAGTTCACAAGCCAATCCCTCGGTGGATCCACACTGTACCACCACGTATATCCTCACTGTTACCGGCCAGAACGGCTGTTCCGCCACCGATCGCGTGACGGTCTTCGTTGACGATACTTTTACCCTTGGCGTCAATAGGACACACGTTGGGGGCGAGCCGTGCGACCTTTGCGATTTATCGTCCAGTTATTATGATCTGGAAGCTTTGTCAGTATCCCCTCCGACCAGCTGCCGAACCATCAGCGGTAAGCCTCCACCGGTTGAGTATTCTTACGCCTGGAGCACGGGTGAGACGACCTCGCACATCAAAGTGCGGCCAACCGTGGCAACAACCTACTCAGTGACTGTTTCAAATGCCTGCATGAGCGCGACCAGGCAAGTCATAGTGCCGCCAAGCGTCCCGGGGGACAATTCGCGACCCACGCTCTACATTCCGAATGTCTTCGCTCCAAACAGTAGCACTCCAGCAAACCAAGTGTTCCGGATAATGCATGTACCCCTGGCTCCGGGGCAAGCACCTGCCTACCGAGCCGTACAATACAACTTTAGAGTTTATAACAGGTGGGGCAACACGGTTTATTCCAAGACGAGGATGGTGTGTTCCTTGAACGACGCCTTCTTAAACGGTGAAATTAGTTGGGATGGAAGAAGATCCAACGGAAAAGTTCGTCCTACGGCTTCCTATGATTGGGTACTCGAGCTTCGCAATTGCGAAAAAGGCTGGTTTGCCCCCTGGAAAGGCAGTGTCACCTTGCTCAAGTAAACGTCATGACTGCGATTTGCGAATTTGTTTGTGTTGATAGCGGGCCACGCCAGCCATCGAGGGGCATGTTCTCATCTAATGTTGTTCGCAAAATCTGCCTGTTAGGTTGTACAGCTATTTTCGCCGGCGCGTCCCCGTTGTCTGGACAGATGGTGATCACCGAGCCTGTGGGCTTCACGCGCATCAACTGCCTCGGCAACTCAGATACCTTTGTGGGGATGCCGTTCACCCGGCCGCCCGAATTCGTCGGAACCATTCAATCTGTCTCCGGCAACACAATTGTGGTGAGCGGCACTCCGTGGACAGCGGGCCAATTTGTCTACGCGACTGGCACCCAGCCAAATCGCTATTATATGCTGGTCGGTCCGGCCGGGACGACCAATCCGACGGAGGGCCGTACGTTCTTTATCACCGGTAACTCATCGAACACCCTGACGCTCGAGACAACGCCAGATGAATTGGGCGGCACGCCGGCCGGCGCACAGCTGCTCGTGATCCCGTACTGGACACTCAACTCCGTTTTCCCAGCCAGCCACGCCAATGCCTCTTTCACCCCCACCGTCTCCACGCGTGACTTCAAGACGCAAATTCTGATCCCCGCTAACGGTGCGACAGGTGTGAACCTGGCCAATGCTCAAGTCTATTTCTTTAGCAACAACGTCAACAATACCACCGGGAATATCGGGTGGCGCGTGGTGGGCGACAACACCGCCGATCATGGCGACGATCCGTTGGGCCCTGGGGGTTCCTTCGTTGTGAGAAATTTGAATGCGGCGCCGACTCTTTCTCTCGTTTCGGCTGGCGCGGTTTTGACGAAAAGGCTTTCCATTCCACTGACTGCTCCCACCTCGGGTAGCCAGGGCCAGGACAAAGCGGTTAGCATGGTCCGCCCCGTGGAGGTGACGTTGACCAACACTGGTTTATGGCCGGCCGATGACTCGTTTGTTGCCACCACGAATACAAACGATTTCAAGGACCGCCTCCTAGTCTATAACAACGCTCAAGCAGCATTGAATAAGGCTCCGAGCGCAGTCTATTTCTATAGTGACAACGTTAATTCCTCGACGTCGAATTTCGGATGGCGCCTCGTCGGGGACAACACAACACCGCACGACAATGATGTTATCCCCTTAGGTGCCGGGTTCACTGTCCGCAAGGCTGGCAATGGCGGCCAAACCGTAATCTGGACGAACGCCCCAACCTACTAGCTCAAAGTGAAGAACTTATTTTCTCTATTCTTCTTTTCGACCGTCGCCGTTGCCTACGCTGATTTCTCAATCCAGTTGGACGCCGGGCGGCTGCGCATCAACGCGTCCTTGCCGCTTTCGCATATCGACAACACGTCGCCTTCCAACGGCGGTTCACTGCTTCTCGTGATTGCCGCCAATGGCGACGGTGGATTCGACAATAGTATCGCTTCGGGGAACTATGTCGCCGGTAACGATCTTGTCCTAGCCGCTGGCGGCTTTAGCACCTCCGGCGGCACAGACGAGACGATCACCTTCTTTTACGTCTCGACCAACAACCTGACGCTTCCTGCGAATGATCGGATCGCGTTGCGTTGGTTCCCGCAAATTACGTTTCAAGATTACAAAAATGGTGTGACTCCGTCCACCGGACAGACGTTCGGCACCTACAATCCGCGTACGTCCAATCCGCCAAACGCCAGCGACGACCCCGATGGAGGAGATCCTTGGCTCGTGCCGTTAGGTGGCTTGATTTATCTAAACTTCTTTACCACTGGATCAGATCTCGGCGGTACCCAAAGCCCTGGAGAGGGGTTTGCCCAATTCGTAATTGGGACCGGTCCTTCTCCTACCCCACCTCAACCGCCAACCCCCACTCCCACTCTCACCCCAACCGCGACTCCAACCCCGACTCCGCCTACGCCTACGCCTACGCCTACGCCTACGCTGACACCTACGGCGACGGCAACGCCGCCTCCCGCGGTGTGTAACCTAACGGAAGGGTTTGACGCCGTCACGACGTTGGTTCCGGGCGGCTGGGTCATGCGGAACAACAGCAGCCCGATAGGAACCACTGGATGGTTCAAAGGCAATTCGACCCTGTTCCCGTCTCAGTCGGGTGCTCCCGACTCCTACATTGCCGCCAACCTTAACAACACCATGGACACCGGCACGATCAGCAACTGGCTGTTGACTCCACCGTTGACCTTGCAGAACGGTGCCCAGTTCAGCTTCTGGACTCGGACGACGAACGGCATATTCCCAGACCGTCTCCAGGTGCGCATGAGCACCAACGGCACCAGCTCGAACGTGGGGACCACGGCCACCAGCGTAGGTGATTTTGGGACCATCCCCGAGGGGGGAACTGGCAATGGGGCCCTCCTGCTCGACATCAATCCGACCTATTCGACGACTGGCTATCCAACTGGGTGGACTAATTTCACCGTGACAGTCAGCGGGCTTGGTTTGCCAATCACAGGCCGGCTTGCCTTCCGCTACTTTGTCGAAAGCGGCGGATCCGCCAGCCCGAACTCAGATTACATCGGTATTGACGCGGTGCAGTACTCCTGCAACGCGGGACTACCAACGCCGACTCCAACGCCGACGCCAACGGTAACGCCGACGGTAACGCCGCCTCCCACGGTGTGTAACCTAACGGACGGGTTTGACGCCATCACGACGTTGGCTCCAGGCGGCTGGGTCATGCGGAACAACAGCAGCTCGGTGGGAACCACCGGCTGGTTCCAAGGCAATTCGATCCTGTTCCCGTCCCAGTGGGGCGCTCCCGACTCCTACATTGCCGCCGACTTTAATAACACCACGGACACCGGCACGATCAGCAACTGGTTGTTGACTCCACCGTTGACCTTGCAGAACGGTGGCCAGTTCAGCTTCTGGACTCGGACGACGGACGGCACCTTCCCAGACCGTCTCCAAGTGCGCATGAGCACCAACGGCACCAGCTCGAACGTGGGGAACACGGCCACCAGCGTAGGTGACTTTACGACTCTCCTGCTCGACATCAATCCGACCTATACGACGACTGGCTATCCCACTGGGTGGACTAATTTCACCGTGACGGTCAGCGGGCTTGGTGGCCCGGCACAGGGCCGGGTTGCCTTCCGCTACTTTGTCGAGAGCGGCGGACCAGACGGCGCCAACTCGGATTACATCGGCATTGACGCGGTGCAGTACTCCTGCAATGGGGGAATACCAACGCCAACGCCAACCTCGACGGTAACGCCAACGGTAACGCCGGCTCCCACGGTGTGTAACCTGACGGAAGGGTTTGACACCAGCACGACGTTGGTTCCGGGCGGCTGGGTCATGCAGAACAACAGCAGCCCGGTGGGAAGCACGGGCTGGTTCCAAGGCAATTCGGCAGTGTTCCCGTCTCAGTCGGGCGCTCCCGACTCCTACATTACCGCCGACTTTAACAACACCATGGGCACCAACACGATCAGCAACTGGCTGTTGACTCCACCCGTCACCTTGCAGAACGGCGCTCAGTTGGCCTTCTGGACCCGGACGACGGACGGCATATTCCCAGACCGTCTTCAAGTGCGCATGAGCACCAACGGCACCAGCTCGAATGTGGGGACCACGGCCACGAGCGTAGGTGACTTTACGACGCTCCTGCTCGACGTCAATCCGACCTATGCGACGACTGGGTATCCAACCGGGTGGACTAATTTCGTCGTGACGATGAGCGGACTTGGCGGGCCCGTAACAGGCCGGCTTGCCTTCCGATACTTTGTGGAAAACGGCGGACCTAGTGGTGCCAACTCGGATTACATCGGCATCGACGCGGTGGATTACCACTGCAACGGGGTAACATCAACACCAACACCAACACCAACACCAACACCAACACCAACACCAACACCAACACCAACACCAACACCAACACCAACACCAACACCAACACCAACACCAACACCAACACCAACACCAACACCAACACCAGCAACACCGACACCGACACCGACACCAACGCCCATCCCCATACCGACCCCGACACCAACGCCAACCCCGACAGCGACAGCGACACCAACACCGACACCGGCCGTCACACCAACGCCAACGCCGACACCATCACCAACGTCAACTCCAACCCCCACACACACACCAACACCGAGCCCGACATCAACGCCGACGGCAATCCCCACAGCTACCCCAACTGCTACCCCCGTACCTTCAGCGACTCCCACACCGACTCCAACCCCGACGCCGACTGCTACAGCAACACCGTCACCCCCCATTGGCCAGTTGGGTAACATCTCGAGCCGGCTGCAAGTGGGGACCGGTGGCAGGGTGATGATCGCCGGTTTCATTATTCAGGGAAGCGCGCCGAAGCAGGTGCTCATCCGAGCAGGAGGTCCCTCCTTGACCCAATTCGGAGTTCCGAATGCGCTGGCTAACCCGCGGCTGGAGCTCCACGACACCACTAACACCATTGCGAGGAACAATGATTGGCAGACAACGCAAATCGGCGGCGTGATTACCTTAGACCAAGTCGCGGCGATTCAAAGCAGCGGACTAGCTCCGACCGATCCACTCGAGTCCGCGATTATCGCCACCGTACCGCCGGGTAGCTACACGGCCATTGTGGAAGGCGTAAGCGCCGGGACTGGCGTAGGGATCGTGGAAGTTTACGATTTAGACCTAACGGGCGGATCCATCCTCGGCAACATCGCCACGCGCGGCTTCGTGCAGACCGGGAACAATGTCATGATCGGCGGATTCATCTTGGGAGGAACTACCCAGAACACCGGGATAATCGTGCGCGGGATCGGACCCTCGCTGGCCCCATTCGGTCTCAGTCCCCTGCTGGCCGATCCTACCCTTGAGTTGCGCGATAGCAACGGCGCTCTCTTGATCTCGAACGACGATTGGCAGGACGACCCGGGTCAAGCGGCCCAGTTGAGCGCCCGCGGCCTGGCTCCGCAAGCCCCAAAGGAGTCTGGAATCTTCGTCTCATTGCCGGTCGGTGCCTTTACCGCCATCGTGGCTGGAAAGAACGGCGGCTCGGGGATCGGTTTGGTTGAGATCTACAACGTGAACTAAGTCCGTCTCTCTAGTCGGTGATCTGCGGCCAGATTACGCGGCCGCCGAGAACAGGGCTCCATGTAGCTGCGCTCAACACCCGTTCCGATTGGCAGCGCGGGTGTTCCGGGTCAGAGTCAGTTCGTGCGCGACTTGTTGCAAGGCGCAGGTCAAAGCGACGGCGATCAGGCAGCGGAGATTCGTCTCGAAAGAATTTCATTGCTGATTGTTCTTTTCTTGATGTCGTACTAATAATGCCGCGCTCGCCGTGGCATGCGATTCAAACCAAAACTTCCGTGCACTTGACCAAACTTCTCATCACGCCCGTCGCCTGCGCTGGGTTGCAACTTTGCCAGGCCGCCGGCGCGCAAAGCAACAACGACCACGCCGAGGCGGCTAAATCGCTTAACGTCTTTTTTGAAGCGGAGTGGAACTACGAGATGGAGCAAAGTCCGGCGCGCGCTTCGTCGATGGGCGATCGCCGGTGGAACGATCGCTGGGGCGACCAGAATCTCGAGGCGATCCGAAAGCGGGAAGAACATGCCGCCGACACCCTGACGCGCCTAAAGAAATTCGATCGCGCAAAACTCTCCGCCGCGGATCAGCTGAATTACGACCTCTTCCAAAAAGACCTCGAGACCGACATCGAAGGCTTCAAGTTCAAGACCTATTTGATGCCCATCAATCAGCGCGGTGGCATCCAGACCCTGGACGAGCTCGGCGACCGGCTCCGTTTTGAGACGGTCAAGGATTACGAAGATTGGATCGCGCGGCTGAAAGCCTTTTCCGGTTTGATGGACCAGAACATCGCGCTCATGCGGGAAGGAGCGCGCAGTCACGTCATCTGGCCCAAGATCGTGTTGGAACGAGTCCCGGCCCAGATCGACAAGCAGCTTGTCTCAAAGCCGGAGGAGAGCCCCTTTTTCAAGCCGTTCAAAAAGTTCCCGGACGAGATTTCACCCGCGGATCGCGAGCGCCTGGTGAAAGCAGCCCAGGCCGCAATCACCTCGGACGTGCTGCCTTCGTTTCAAAAGCTCAAAAAATATTTCGTCGATGAATATCTGCCCGCGGCCTTCGACCAGGTCGGAGTCTGGCAAATGCCGCAGGGCGCCGAGTTCTATGCCTTTCTCGCGCGACGCCACACCACGACTGCCCTGACCCCGGAGCAGATTCACGAGAAAGGACTCTCCGAAGTGGCCCGGATCAAAGCCGAGATGGAGGCGATCAAGGAGAAGGTGGGATTCAAAGGAACGCTGCCGGAATTCTTCACCAAGCTGCGAACCGATCCGCAGTTTTTTTACAAGACCCCGGATGAATTGCTGGAGGCGTATCGGGCGCTGGCGAAGCGCATCGATCCGAACCTGGTCAAGGTTTCCAAGACGCTTCCACGCACTCCCTACGGCGTGACGCCCATTCCTGATAAGATCGCGCCGGATACGACAACCGCCTATTACAACCAGCCCGCGGCGGATGGCTCGCGAGCGGGGCTTTATTTCGTTAATCTCTACAAACCCGAGACGCGGCCAAAATGGGAGATGATGGCGCTCTCCCTCCACGAATCCGTTCCGGGACATCACCTGCAAATCGCCCTCGCCCAGGAGCTCGGCGATATCCCAAAATTCCGGCGTTACGGCGGCTACACTGCTTTCGTGGAGGGCTGGGGCCTGTACGCCGAATCGCTTGGTCAGGACATGGGACTGTATGACGATCCCTATTCGAAGTTCGGCCAGCTTACTTACGAAATGTGGCGCGCTGTCCGCCTCGTCGTCGATACCGGAATGCATCACATGAAATGGGATCGCCAGCGGGCGATCAACTACTTCATGGACAATGCGCCCAAGGCCGAGAACGACATCGTCAACGAGATCGACCGTTACATCTCGATGCCCGGCCAGGCTCTCGCCTACAAAATCGGCGAACTAAAGATCAAAGAGCTGCGGAATCTGGCCCGGCAGGAGATCGGCGAATCTTTTGACGTGCGCGAGTTTCACGATGCCGTGCTGCTCTCGGGCGCCGTCCCGCTCGACGTCCTCGAGACCAAGGTCAAGGCGTGGATCGCCACCAGGAAAAAAACTGCGACGCCATCCCCCACGGCCACTCGTTAGGGCCGAAATCACGAGCATTGAGCGGACATGCAACGCCCTTTGATGGCCTCGACGTGGTTGCCTTGAACGCGATATCTCCTCGAACTAATCGAAAAGGCTTGCAGCCGTCTCTTTGAATCTGTCTAACTCGCCGCCATGAACCCTCCCGCCCCCGGGATTAGTTCTGGCTTTAGATTGATGTTGCCCTTCATCGGGCCGGCTCAATTGCCCCTCCGCCAATCGGTCTCCCCCGAGTCACCCCTCAGGATAATTGCAACCCAACCAATCGGTGACTCCTATGACAAAACTCATTCACTCCGGTTTCTTTCTCTTTGCGATCTTTCTTTTCCTATGGCCTGAACATGTGCTGGGTCAGGAACCGCTGATTCCGCCGCTTTCCCCCCCCGCGATTCTCCCGCCGGATCCGCCTGACCCGGACACATTGCCGCCACCGCCGCAACTGCAGTGGGAATCGCTCACGCCCAAGGGCGGGGACGACATAAGCGGCGGGAGTGTGGAGGCAGTCATTCCGCCAGAACAATTGGAAACGCCAATCGCTCCGCCGCCGCCGCCGGTGACTGAAATTCCGCTTCCAGCACCTGACCCGGCGGAATTGGTTTTGGCTCAGCCTAGTGTTGAAGTGTGGCGCGCCGGCTCGGAGTCGCCGCAAGTCCCGCCGCGCCAATTCAACAAGTTGGACGTGGCCTATGTGACGGGCACCGAGCCGGTATGGTTGCGCGTCCAATTCGACCCGGCTGCGGCCGGTAAGACGGTTTACGTCAAGCCGAGCCGGGGGATCACGCTCAATCCTCCGATGTCGCAGATGACCATTTCAGGAACCGGCGAATGCCTCTTCCTCGCGCAGGTCCCTGAAGATTTCACGCGGAGCCACATCATTTTTTACTGCGAGGGAATCAAGACGGTCCTGCCGGTGGTGCGCGCGTCGCTCGAGAAAGTGGAAGAAATGGAAGGGGCAAGCCTGCCATGAGAGCCCAATTTGGTCTTGCTTTGATGTTGAGCGTCTTCGTCGTGAGTCAAAATGTGCTGACCGCCGAGGACAATCCATCGGGAAATGCGGGAGCGCTCAAAGGGCAGATTGAAACCGGAGGCAGTTATGACGCTCATAGCGGCAACGCCACCCGAGTAGTAAACGATCTCCACGTTCCCGGCGCCTTGGGCGAATATGGGCTCGATTTCACCCGCTACTGGAATTCGACCCACAATGATTATGACAACGATGATGCCGATTGGCCCCTGGACTTCGGCATGTCCGGTTGGTCGCATTCCTGGAAATGGACCGCGGTCGAAGGCCAGGAAGGCGGGGTGCCGATCCCGGGCACAGACCATGAGACTCCCGTCCGAAAAACGTCTATTACCATTACGTTCCCGGATGGCCATACTTCGAAGTACCAGGTTATTCGCTGCGAACCTGCATCGTGGAACTGTAGCGGGCATCCTGGATCCAGTTCGCCTTACGGTCCGCCTTATTCGGGGGCAGAGATCACGGCGGCCTGGCCCAACGGCGGGCTTGGCGTTCATGACCACATCACCAAAATGGCCCCCGACGGCTCGGACTTCTGGCTGGCCCGCGCGGACGGGGGTTCGGTTCATTTCACTGGCGGGCCGGGAGTCTATAATGCAACCGAGGTGTACGACCCGCACGGTTTTCGCACCACCCTTCATTACGACGCGAATGGACATCTCGATCACGTGGACCAGGATGGCGGCCGATCCCTGTATCTGCATTGGGACTTTTACCCCGGTGGGGGCTGGGCAATTTCGGGTGTCGACACGGGCAATACCGCCGGCACCCAGCACGTAACCTACGCCTATACCATGGCGAGCGGCTTTTTCGTGCTGGCGACGGTGACTTATGAAAACGACCCGATGCCAGGCCAAACGGCCACCGCGTTCTACACCTACGGGAACTGTTATGGAGCTGGGACCGAGCCGTGCTCCATACTGACGGGAGAAGGCGCTCCCTTCCCTGTGCTGAAGCGCGCGGATGATCCGCATTTTGCCGGGCCCATGACAAAGATCAGTTATGACTACCGGGCAATGGCATGCCCGTCTCCGCCCCCGCCTCCGACCGGGCAGCCGGAGTTCTATCACGATTTTGTTCCAGCCCAACCATATGCCATCGCGGCGGAAAAAAGCGATAGAGGCGCCGTCGTGGTATCAGGATTTACCCTGAACTGTCTTACCGGCCAGCGTTTGGAATCAAATGGCCTGGGCGGTCAGCGTAAATTTTATTTCGGGCGGGGCGCGGGCACGACGCTGAATTGCCGCAGCTATCAACTGGGCAAGATGACCGATTTCACTCAGGGGTACCTGCCAGATCCCCAGGGCGAGAACTGTGCGCCCGGGGTCCCTTGCGACAGGCAAAACTATAATGGCGACGGCCAGCCGGCTCAGATTTGGGATGGACGAAATAACCGCACCTGGCAGTACTCCACGACCGGGGACGACAGCGGCCAGCCGGGCCGGATTGATTATGAGGGGGGCGGCAGTTGCACCTATGACCGGATTAACGTTATCGGCACGGCGACCCTCGACGCCACCTGCATGAATAACGATTACAATCATTGGCTCTTCCAGAAGAACGAATTTGGGAAAGCCACCACTTACACGCGGGATTCGCGCCGGCGGGTGACACAGATTTCCTACTACAACGGCCCGGCCCAGGGAAATCCAGCCGCGGTGGAAAGTTTTACTTACAATCTGTGGAACCAGGTCGAAACCCATACGTTGCCCAGCGGCGCCGTTCAGCATTATGAGTACGACGCGTATCACCGGCTCCAGAAGGAATACAACTCCGTCGACAATCCGACGGGTTCAGGCCCGGACTACACGTTCTACACCTACTATGGCCGCACGAATAATCACCCGGAATGGACCGATCTGGTGGCGACCGTGACTGACGGCCGGGCCCGGGCCAACGGCACATTTACGGTCACAAAGACTTACAACGGCCGGCAACAGGTGATCAGCGAAGAATACCCTTCTACCGACGGCGGCGTGTCGCATCCAACCGTCCGCTACGAGTACGACAAGTACGGCAATCGCACCGCCGTTATCAACGAGGTGGGACACCGGAAGGATTTCATCTTTGATATCTACCGGCGCTGCCTGTCCGCCACGGAGCAGGTCGGTTCCAGCACGGAGTGCAATGGCGTCCAGGTCCGCCGGACGGACTGGATTTATGATCGGGTGATTGAAGGCGACACCCAGCCGACTCGTTCCGCCTTCGCCCATACTTCGAAGGAATGGCGCATCCAGATCGAGCCCGCCTTTGACGCCACGGGCCGGCGCCGTGCGACCTCGCGGACCTTCGACGTCAACAACCGGATTCTCTCAGAGCAAACGGGTCTGATTCAATTACCCACCGAAGCGCTGGGGATCTTGCACCCGGGCGATGACACCGAGACGCACCGGATTACTTACGATGAAAATGGCCAGAAGAAGACGTCGACCGATCCGCGCGGACGCGTGACCACGTACGGGTACGACGTCCGCAACCGGCTGGAGACGACGACAGAGCCGAAGCGGGAGGACCAGCCGGATTTTCCAGTCACCCGGTTCCAATACGACGTGGCGGGAAACAAGATGAGGGTGACCTTCCCCGACCTGAAAACACAACATTGGGAAAACTACGATGCCTTTGGCCAGCCGGGGCAGTTCTTCGACGAACTGGAACAACGGACCGATCTGACCTACCAGTGGGGGCCGATGAAAAAGCTCGATACGGTCACGACTTTTCGGCAACCCGGCGGTGGAGACCCGCAATTGACCAATTTCGACTACGACGGTTTGGGCCGACTGACCAAAACAACGTTCCCCGACACCAGCACCGAAGTGAGCACGTATGAATTCGGACAGCTGAAAACCTACAAGACGCGGCGCGGCCAGACGAAAATTGTCGATCTTTACGACGCCCGGGGACGGGAGTTGCACCATTCCTGGTTCGACATCCACAATAACCCAGACCCCGCCACTTCGGCGATCGTGCAGAACTGGGACAACGCGGGGCGGATGACAAACATTTCGAACAAATTTTCCCTCATCGAGTACACGTATGACGAAGCCGGAGGGGTGCGGACGGAACGCACGACCGTGGCGGGAAGCGGCGGATCGAATGAAGTTCGCTATTGCCGGTATCCCAGCGGGGAAGTGTCGCGAATTACCTATCCCAATGGAACGCTGGTGGATCGCTTTTACACGGCGCGGGGGCAACTCCAGAGCGTGGGCTGGGGTGTCGGGGCCACCAGCTACGTTTATTGGCCGGACGGCAGAGTGCATTATCAGGCCCGGACCAATAACGTCACGACCAGCTATGAGTATGATGGACGAGGAATGATCAGCTCGGTCCGGCACAGGAAGGAGGTCGACGTATTGAATCCGACGGCATACGATCTCGCTTTTCGAGAGTATTGGCGGGACAACCGGGATCGAATCGTGGCTTGGAAGCGGGGGTTCGACGCCACTCACAACCCGATGGAGAACGGGCGGGGAAACCGTTACAAGTACTATGACGACGGGCAACTGGAGAGAGCGTGGTATCGGGCGGAAAATCCTGAGACGGAGAATCCGGGAACTCCGGCGCGGGGCGATCATTTCTATTATGACGGGATGGGGAACCGGGTGGGTTGGAACGAGGTGGCGAGCCGGGGACTGATGCTGTTCCAGGGCAAGAACAACGGGCTCAATCAATATTTCAGCTGGGAGAACAGCCATCCGCCCGGGGAGCCGGGGCACTGGGGGACTACGACAAATTACGACGACGACGTGGGCGGGGAGTGGGGTGCGCCGGGGGCGGCCAATGGAGTGCTCATGCAGGATGGATATATCACGGCGGGTTATAACGCGCTGAACCAGCCGATCAAGATGTGGGGCAAATCCTACTTCATTACCGATTGGATGTGGTTTGGGTATGATCCGCTGGGGCGACTGGTGAAGCGGTGGAAGAGCGCTTCGGGCGATCCGAACACGACCAGCGCCACGTTCTTTTACTACGACGGCTCGGACCTGGTGCAGGAAGGGCCGGCGGCGCCGTTCGTGGATCGCGTCTATGTGCATGGGGGACGGATTGATGAGATCGTGGCGAGTCAGGTGAACGGGGTTTGGTATAACCATCATTACGACGCGCAGGGCAGTTGCATTCTGCTGAGCAACACCAGCGGCGGAATCGAGCAGCAGTACGACTACGATGCGTTTGGGTTCCCTTATTTCTACACGGCGAGCGGAGGCAAAGTCGGCAGCCTGAAAACGCGGTTTCTGTTTACCGGCCGGGAATGGATCAACGACATGCGGATCTACGATTTCCGCGCTCGGATGTATCAGCCCGAGCTGGGCCGCTTCCTCCAGCCCGATCCGGTGGAGTTTGCAGCCAGCGACTACAACCTCTATCGGTATTGCCACAATGACCCTGTGAACAAGAACGATCCGACGGGGTTACGGTCAGAGCTAATCGGTGAATTAAGTAGAACCTTTCAGTGGAAAATAAGTTGTTTCTTCGATGGCGGGAACGTTTATCAAGGCTCGTTTGGAGAATTCATGAATCCGGGACACAACCTTGCATCGCTCGATTCACACGGAACATCGAGGACGATATCGAGATCCGACTTGGAACGAGAAATGAGCCCTTCGGCTCCCCTTTCAAATGAGGCCAAGGCGAATTTAGATCGTGGATGTATCGGATTAACTTCGGAGTACCAAGGACTGCACCAGAAGTTTCCTGAGGATGCTCCTGGAACTAAAGCCTATCTTTCCGAGGACCAAGCCCGCAAACGAGATGTGGGGGCCGGGAAAGCGAACTTTGTATTCGCAAAACAAGCTGAATGGGCAAGGGGTGAGCCGACACCAGACAAGAAGACAGGAGAAGTTCCGTTGAAGTCTGTTATAGGCCGGGGGGGTCACTTCAATTATGTGACCAGTTTTGCAAGCACACACAGTTATGCCTGGATGAATAACGGAGCGTCGCCTATTCGACCTCAGACCGCTACAATAGCGCCGGCTCCGCCTCCATCTCCATATTGGCATACTGTGTGGTATTCTACGCCCAGGGACTATTGAGGATTGACGATTATGAAACAGTTCGCTTCGTGTCTGATACTTCTGATAGCATTTGAGTCGCACTGTTTTGGCGAGACGAGACGCGGGGAGTCTGACATGAATGAGTTTGCCTCGAAATATAAACTGGCGTCTTCGGAAAAGGAGCGAATGCAGCTGTGCATCGAAGCCATTGATTTGGGACTCGTTTACCGGGGTGGCTCTATAAGGGATTTTGACTCTCTTTTTGGGACACGTCTCAGCGCGAACATTCCGGCTAAAGGCAAGTCGGTCGAAAAGGGATGTCTGTTTTTTGTCGATAACCCGCCTTCTCCTTCGGAGGATATTGCGGCGGTGATGACGGGATGGTATCTGGTTGTAGAGTTCGATTCCGGCGGGATGATTCAGAATTACTTCCTCAGTAATCTGCATAAGTAAATGGCGAGGCGGGAATCCTGAGAGGGTCAGTCTTTTTTTTGCATTTTTTGGCAATTGGAGAGAGCGTGGTATCGCGCGGAAAATCCTGACACGGAGAATCCGGGGACTCCGGCTCGGGGCGATCATTTCTATTACGACGCGCTGGGGAACCGGGTGGGCTGGAACGAGTTGGCGAGCCGGGGACCGATGCTGTTTCAAGGCAAGACCAACGGGCTCAACCAATATTTCAGCTGGGAGAACGGCTATGACGGGCCGGCGCAGCACTGGGGGACCACGACCAATTACGACGACGACGTGGGCGGGGAGTGGGGTGCGCCGGGAGCGGCCAATGGAGTGCTCATGCAGGATGGTTATATCACGGCGGGTTATAACGCGCTGAACCAGCCGATAAAGATGTGGGGCAAATCTTACTTCAGTGCCGATTGGATGTGGTTTGGGTATGATCCGCTGGGGCGACTGGTCAAGCGGTGGAAGAGCTCTTCGGGCGATCCGAACACGACCAGCGCCACGTTCTTTTACTACGACGGCTCAAGCCTGGTGCAGGAAGGGCCGGCGGCGGCGTTCGTGGATCGCGTCTATGTGCATGGGGGACGGATCGATGAGATCGTGGCGAGCCAGGTGAGCGGGGTTTGGTATAACCATCATTACGATGCGCAGGGCAGTTGCATTCTGCTGAGCAACGACAGCGGCGGGATCGAGCAGCAGTACGACTACGACGCGTTTGGATTCCCGTATTTCTACACGGGGAGCGGAGGGAAGGCCGGCAGCCCGAAGACACGGTTTCTGTTCACCGGCCGGGAATGGATTGTTGACATGCGGATTTACGATTTCCGGGCCCGGATGTATCAGCCCGAGCTGGGCCGCTTCCTCCAGCCCGATCCGGTGGAGTTTGCGGCGAGCGATTACAATCTGTATCGGTATTGCCACAATGACCCTGTGAACAGTAGCGATCCGATGGGGCTGCGAGAACAACTAGCCGGGGAAATCATGAGAGACAGTATGTGGGATTTCGCATGCCGAATGGATAGTGGGGACAGCTTTCAAGGTGAGTACAGCGCTTTCCCGAATGGACATGATCATACCGCGATGGGCAACGGCGACGGCGGCAGTGGTGGAGGAGGCGACGGTGGCCGTCGGTATTCATTCGCGCAGGTCTCACAGAGCAACGGTGCCGACGAAGCTACTATCCAAAAGAGCAGACGGATTCTCGCTCAACAAACAAAGGAGGGAGAGGACTCAACGGGCGCGATTGTTGACGGCAAGCCAGTCCCCGGTGACACGATCAGAGGAAAACAGGTTCCATATAGGTTTGGAAAACCGGTTTACGCCGCGTCTGGTAATTCTGTTTTGGTACTTAGAAAAGTCGACCACTACGAAGAGCCCCCAGTGCCCAGTCGCCCAGACGCCTTATCCCATTATCACTCACGAACTGGGTTCAACTCTCACGGAGTCTCGGTCGCTGAACCGACGCCTCTCGACATGAGGGCGTTAACAAAAACTGGATTCATGCTTTTTTCCAACCCAAACCTGAAAGCACAAGGTGCTTACCGAATTTATCGAGATGGCGTCCCCGGTTACGTAACTCGTCATGACCTTTACGATCCCTAAGCGACATGCGTATATGACCAGAACTACAACCATTTTTTGCGCTTTGTTGGCATCGACCTGTTGGTTGGTGACGCCACAACTCCGGGGAGGCGATCTTCTTTTCGAGGAGGGCTCCAAGAGTTATCACATGGAGGGAGATTTAGGGGAAGCATTCCGCCGGGAGTTCGAGCCACGTATGTTTACTCAGGCGACCTGGCGTCAAAGATTTTACAGAAACTTCAGCTTTGGCGACGACGAGACGCTTGAATTCTACGTCCGAAGCGATGGCTCGCGATGGTTGAGCTTTCGGCGGGCCACTCCTTCACTGACGCAGGCAATACTCGATCGTTATTGGTCTGGCGAGGAATTCGACTTGAAGAAGCGATTGGATTCTTCCCGCATCGTAGCCTGCGAAGCAAAGCTGCCTGCGGACATTGCAAATCAGATCGAGGCGCTCTGGCAAACGATGGTGCCGGGAGTGCCCAAGGAACCAGAGCGAAAAACGTTTGGCTCAACAATGCCCGGAGTAATCTACGCCTTGAAGAAAAATGGCGACTCGCCTGAGATCGGGGTCATGGCATTTGGCGCCTACCACACTCCAGCTTATGAAGAGTTTATTAAGATCGTGGATGACCTAATCGCTCTGTGCGAGCGGCCAGCTGCCCGGGCGCGCCTTCTACGGAAATTGCCTCCAAAGATACGACATCTAACTGAGCGATTGCGCGCCAAGTAGTCAAACACAGGAAAAATACAAAAGGGGTCAGTGCACCACGGCGAATTCGTCTGGCGCAAATCTGTGAATCACGTCAAATCGGCTGGGATGACGCGGGCCGGATGACAAACATCTCAAACAGCTTCTCCATTATCGAATACACGTATGACGACGCGGGAGGAGAGCACGACCGTGGCGGGAAGCGGCGGATTGAATGAAGTTCGCTATTGCCGGTATCCCAGCGGGGAAGTGTCGCGAATTACTTATCCCAAGAGCGGCGAAATAGGAGGTCAGTCCTTTTTTCTTGCATTTTCAGGCAGCCGGAGAGAAAGCGGAGTGCTCTCTTCCCGCAGCCGGAAGGATTCATTACTCCGGCAAGAACTTTCTCAGTTTTTCTTAATTAGATCCGCGCCCCTTTGCGCTTTCCAACGGCGAGGTCGATCGGCAGAATCGCTCAGGCGCATCCCTCATGAAGGCGATTCATACACCCCTGGAAGCTCCTCCTGAGGAATCGGCCGCTACGGGAGCGTTGGCGTGCAGTCATGCCCGGGCCATGCGCGCGGAAGCGAAGGGCCATTATTCGCGCCTGTTTGAGAAGCCCGCTACCCCTCTAACCCGAGAGGATGAAGGTAAGCTAGTCGAGCTGGGCAGCGCGATGCGTTATGAAAAAGAGCGGGAAGGCACACTGACCCCGCGGGTGGGCTACACTTATTTCGGACAATTTCTCGGGCACGACCTGACGCACGATCCAACCCCGTTGGCCGGGCCTTATCTTGACCCGGAGGAAACGCCGAATTTTCGAACCGCCTCGTTCGATCTGGACCATGTTTACGGGCAAGGCCCCGAAGGATCGCCCTACCTTTACGAAGGGGAACCAGGCGCGGAAACATTCAAGATCGGCGCTACGACGCCGACCGGGTACCAGCGCGATCTGCCGATCAGGCACGGAAGAATCCTGATCGGCGACATGGAAGACACGCGCAATCTCGACAATCTTATTCTGAGGCAACTGCACGTTCTCTTTTTGAAGTTTCACAACGAGGCGATCAGACAGCTAAGCGACAGCGCTTCTTCGATATCGGCAATTAACGGCTCTGTATCTGGCTCGCTCTTCGAGCGCGCCCAACGGCTGGTTCGCTGGCACTACCAATGGATCATTCGCCATGATTACCTGCCGCGCATTCTGCACAATGATGTCTGGCATTCTCAGGAGCAACGCACGCCTCGCAAACCGGAGTGTGGCTTCTCCGTGCCTATTGAGTTCTCGCTGGCGGCATTCCGCTTCGGCCATAGCATGGTGCGCAATGCCTACCGGCTCAATTGCCGGAGGAAGCGCGTGCTGATCGGCGAACTGATGGCGCTCGGCCAAGAAGCCTCCCCGATTCCGGACGATTATCTCGTCGAATGGGGAACATTTTTGGACGGTTTACCCGCCTCCGGCCCGCAAGCGTCCAGCAATTACATCGATACGTCCCTGAGCGCCGCGATGCATGGTTTGGCCCCCGGGACTATTCGCCTTGCCAATCGTCTGGAGACGCCGGACCCGCCGAATTTGCCGGTGCGAACGCTTCTGCGCGGCGCCCGCGCCCAATTGCCCTCGGGACCGGAAGCAGCGGCGGAATTGGTAAGGCAGGGCAGAATCAACTCCGAGGATCAGCTGACCGAGCTCCAACTGAACAAAGACACCTGCGATCGGACCGGGAGCGTCCTGCGCAAACATCGGCTGGCACAAAACGCGCCGCTTTTTTATTACATCCTGAAGGAAGCGGAACTGAAGGGGCGCGGCGTTACCCTGGGGCCGGTGGGGAGTCACATTACTTTTGACGTGATCCAAAGCGCGCTCGAGGCAGACCCTGAGAGTTATCTATCAGTCGCAGGCCCGAAATGGGAAATGCCGCGATGGCGGTTTCCGAATGGATCACAACGACCCCTCAACTCGCTTATCGGAATTGTTCAACTCGTCGGCAACGACCAACTTCTCCCAGAATGTGAAGCGCAGTGGCGACGGTACCAATTTCTTCCCGAGCCCGCGTAACGGCCGCCAACCGGCGGCGGTTGCTGGCTGGAGTGGAGCGGGCCGCATATAAATCAGGCGGAGGCTCGCCGCTGGCGAAATTGTGTGGCGCGGGAGTCGATTTTGGGTGGGGCGAGGTGGAGCGATCAGCAGGGGACCATCTTCTCCAGACGTCGGCGAGAGCGCGGCGAAGTTTGCGGCGTTACCTCCACGCGAAGTTGGAATGGATCACCCGGCCGTGCCTGGAACTGGAATGGGAGAGCTTCGCGCTCGCAGTCAATTCGCTCGGCCTCGCGCCCGGGTCGGACCATGCAACCCTTGAGCGGATGTTCTTGCGAGACCGGCCTGGTTATCGTCTCTGCCAATTGTTCCAGAAGTTTCCTCTCCTCGAGGATCTCTGGTCCCTCTCGATTTCCCAATGGCGAAACCAGATCGACGAAATCCTCGGCCGTGCTGCGGCCGACGCCCAGGCACTCTCGCGCAGTTTTTTTGACGGACGGCCCTGGAAACGGATCGAAGACCTGCGGCTCGGACTATCCGATCCTCACGAGGGTGGGCGGTCCGTTGCCCTCGTCGAATTTGACGCCGGACGCCTGATTCATAAGCCGCGCTCCGGCGCAAGTGAAGTGGCCTGGTTTTCGTTGTTGGAATCGATGAACCGCCAGGGCTTTCGGCCCCCGCTCCGGATCGCGCGCGTTCTCGTGGGCGAGCGTTACTGCTGGATGGAATATGTCGAGAACGCCTCGTGCGAAAGCGAAGCAGCCGTCCGGCGGTTTTATGAACGCCTGGGAGGAATTATCGCGGCCGCGTATTTGCTCAAGGGCGTCGATTGTCATCGACAAAACCTCATCGCCGCCGGCGAACACCCCGTGCTCGTGGACATCGACGCACTCTGGCAGGTAGCGCCCCACACCGAAACGCAAAGCTTCGCCGACGTCCTTTACCGCACCGGTTTCTTTCCCAATCCAAAACGGAAGAGCTTGCAGAGTCGGAGCAGCGTCCTGGGCCCGGCGACCAACGGAGCGCATCTGGCACGGATCGCAGGCAAGCCGGTGATCGCGGCTGATTATGAGCGCGAGATAGTTCGGGGTTTTAAGCGAGGCTGGCATCGGCTTATCGGAACCCCGACGCGCCGGGCGACGTTTTTAAGAAAAGTGCGGCGCCTCCGCGGCCAGCCTCGACGCTGGATTTATCTCGCGACGGAGAAATACGCTGCGATCAGGCAGGCCTCCATCGGACCAGCGGCGCTGCGGTCAGCGGCAGCGCGCAACGCGCTCATCACGGAGGCTTGCCGGCGCAAGAGCGCAGACCACGCTGTGGTGCGGGCGGAAATCGAAGCTTTGCGGCAGCTCGACCTTCCTTACTTCGTGCGAACGACTAACGAATCAATGCCGGCCGATCCCCAAGTCGCTCCGCCGGAATTGATTCAGGCGATTCGGGACGCGCTCCGTTGGGGTGCGTCAGGCGTCCCGAAAAAACCCTAGCTCCTCCAGGGAAAATAAGTGCAGGTCTGATAGTCTTCCGCGTTCCGCAGTTCAGCCTCGCCGTTTTGCGGCGGAATGAAATCAGGAACCGCCAGAACGAGTTTCTTCATCCGCTGCTCGGGCGTAAGAAACTGAACCTCGAAGTCAGGAGCGAACTCAATTCCTGCCATTTCGCTCACCGCTTTTTTGGCGGAC
The DNA here is from genome assembly GCA_035274845.1 of Chthoniobacterales bacterium. Classification (NCBI taxonomy): domain Bacteria; kingdom Pseudomonadati; phylum Verrucomicrobiota; class Spartobacteria; order Chthoniobacterales; species Chthoniobacterales bacterium. The sequence continues at coordinate 10,835 of DATENU010000016.1, read as the reverse complement.
TCTGGCGAGACCAGACACCGATCGCGAAACTTGACATCCGACCCTGCGAGAGTCAGCACGGAGGTCAGACGATCGAGTTTTTCGTCGTTGGTCATTTCGTCCCATTTTTTCGTATCTGTATCGTTCATGTTGCTACTAATTGTCCTTAATTGCCCTTAACCGCATCTCCGCCACCTTGGCGGATATCTCCCCGGTAATTCGAATGAATTCCGGATCCGATCGAAGCGAATCGAAGCGCGGATCCAGGAGGAGGGAACGATAGTCGAGCCAGCCGAGATCGATCGCCTGGCGTAAATGTTGGTAAGATTTTTCGGAAAGATTTAGGCAAGCTTCGACAGCGGCGACCCGATACGCGGCGTCCGGATTCATCGGCTGGCGCGCCAGCATCGCCGCCTCTGCGGCCAGACAATCTTTTAGAAGAATCGTGGCCGCTTCATTTTCTCCAAGCTCTTGTTGGATTCGGCCCAGGGCGGATTGGTAGGTTACGGTTCCGTAAAATGATCCGCCTCCATTGGGATCTCCCAGGGCAAGCTTGCGGTAAAGCTCCTCGGCGGCCGGGAAGTTTCTGGCGAAGAATTCGATTTGGGCCGCAATCGCCGTCAGATCGCCAAGTTCATTGTGAGTTCCGAGACGAGTCCGAATGATTTCGCGGGCCGAATCAAAATGACTCTGAACAAGCTCCAGATGACATTTCCCGACCACGCCATCGGAAGATCCGGGCCGTAGTTCTATCTTTCGATTGTAGGCCCGGAGAGCCCGCTCATCGTCAGCAAGTTTTGTCCACGCATCGCCCGCCGGACCCTCGATGTCTCCGGGACTTTTGAACAACCTGGAGGCCAGTTTATACCAGCGCAGAGACTGATGCGGACTTCCTAGCGAGTCCAGAATCAGCCCGATTGACGTCATCGCAATCCCCTCCATTCCGCCAATTTCAAGAGTTCGAATTTGTTCTTCCAAGGCTTCGCGAAGCTTCCCCTCTTGAAGATAAACTCCAGCCAAAGCGCGGTGTGCATCCGCCAAGTCCGGAGAAAGCTGGAGAGCCTTGTTCGCTTCGGCTCTGCCGAGTTCCAGGAATCGTTGATCCGCAATATAATGGGTCCGGGTCGTGACCGCACTGGCAAGATAGGAGTGGGCCAGAGCTGAGTTAGGTTCCTCGCTGAGGGCTCTCTCGAACAAGGCTATGGCCCGGTCAGTGTCCGAAACCGTGTAGTGGGTCATCCATTCGCGGCCGGCGATCATCGCTTCCCGCGCGACATCGTTGCGCAATCCAGGATCGACTTTCGATTGCCGAATCTCCGACCAATCATTGGCGCTTAATACCGCGTAAATGTTCTGGCTCAATTGCCGGGTCTCGTTGGCCGGCTGTTCCGGTTCGGCTCCTTCTTCCCAAATTTTTACAAAGAGCGGATCCCCATTCGCTGCATCTAACAACCGAACAGAGAAGCGCTTCCTACCTTCAACAATTCGAACCGTGCCGGTCAGGACCGTCCGAGCCTTGCTCTCCTGGCCAGCAATTCGGACATCCTCCGGCGCATCCCACGTCCGCAGCGACCCCGGGGTCACCCGCGCCGGGCCGAATTTTTCGAGTTGCCCCTGCAAAAAAGCAGCGAACGCCTGTGACTCGGTTGAATCGCGCGCAACATTGTCGAGATCGAGAAAGGGCAGCACCACCACGGAACGCTGACTCAGCGCAGTCGCTCGCATGGCGGATTGCAGCCTGCTGGCCCGGATCTGCCAGACAAGGGACGCCACGCCGAGGAGACAGAAGGCGGCGACCAGAGCCGCCATCCAGCGATTGCGGCGAACCCAGCGCCGCGAATGGCGCCACAGGTTGCTCCGCCGCGCAGCGATTGGCCGATCGTCGAGCCATCTTTCCAAGTCTTCGGCCAGCTCGGCGGCGGATTGATAGCGATCGCCCGGTTCGCGTTCAAGACAGCGCGCGCAGATTGTTTCCAGGTCTCGATCCACGTGCGGCACGAACGTCCGCACTTTGGGTGCGGGATTGTCGGCCGACTGTTTCATGACCGCGAACGCATTTTCGCCCACGAAAGGAAGCCGGCCGGTGAGGAGCTCAAACAGGATCGCCCCGAGACTGTAGATATCCGCGGCGGGAGTCAGTTGCGCGGCGGGACCATCGGCCTGTTCCGGAGCGATGTAACCCGGCGTTCCGAAGCTGGCGAGCGACCGCGTGAGATAACTTGAGTTTGCCTCGCACCGGGCCAGGCCAAAATCGCTGACCAGCGGTTCACCCCGCTCGTCCAGAAGGATATTTCCCGGCTTGAGATCGCGATGCAAAACGCCCTTTTCGTGCGCGTACTGAACGGCATTCGCCACCTTCAAGAGCAGCTGGACGCTTTGGCGCGGATGCTGAAGCAGGGGACCGCGAGCCTGCAACAGGCTACCCGCAAGCGCGTACTTCATCGTGTAATACGGGAAGCCGTCTGCCGTCTCCCCGACCTGATAGATCGGGACAATGTTAGGATGGTCCAGGCGCGCGGCCGTTTCCGCTTCGCGACGAAAACGCGCGACCGCGTGGTCGGAATCGCCCTGGTAAGCCAGAACGCATTTCAAGGCGACGATGCGGTCGGAATGGGGCTCCCTTGCCTGGTAAACGACGCCCATTCCGCCCCGGGCGATTTCATCGAGAATCTCGTGGTCGGCAATCTGCCAATCGCCATTTCGCGACCTCACCGCGGCGAGCGCTTCCTTGAAAACTTCGCGGCCCGAAGAAGCTGTCTGCTCGCCGAGGGCGCCCCGCAGGAGACAATTCAGGCAAAGGCCATTCGTCAGGCGCGAAACGGACTGGCATTCGCTGCAAACTTCGGGTTCGGCCACAGCTGCAAACGAATCATTAGGGGAACCCTCTTGCATGAACTGTCAGCGTGGCTCGGCAGACAGAGTGGCACAGAGGTAGCGAATCTCGTCGTCCACGTTCGCCTCAGACCCGACGGTTTTCGCGACCTCCTCCCGCAAGAGCGCGCGGTAGCGAGTGCGAAAATGATGCAACAAACTTTTTACGGTCGGCTCAGGCACGCCAAGGGTGCGCGACAGGTCCTGGTAACAAATCTCAGCGCGTTCGCTGGCGAGGTACCCATGCAACACTTCATAGACCCGCCGCCGCCCCTTGCTTTCGCATTCCATCCTTAATCGTCGCAAAGCCTCTTCCGCGATCGCAGCGGCCCACCCGGCATCAAATAGTGCCTCGGGCGGGGAAGATTCCACGGTCGCCAGAGGGATGGATAACTGCGCAGGGGCCTCGGCCATCCATTTTTCCCACGAAACAAATTGGACTCCCCCGCCGCGTTTGTGACGCCCACGCTTAACCGCGGCATCGATCAAAAAATTCTGCAGAGACTTGAGCAGGAGAGAGCGAAACCGCCCGCGCTTCGGATCGGCCGATTGGAGAAGGTTACCTCCCAGGATCATGAGGAAGAAATCCTGCGTCAGGTCTTGCGCGTCCGGAGCGGCATATCCGCGGCGATAAATGTAGGTGAAAATCGGCCGCCAATAAATTTGGCAAAGCTTTGCCAGGGCTGGGTCGACCTCCGATCCCCCGTCCGGAAGGCCTCGATGGCGGATCAAACTCCATCGCGTCGTGACGAAGTGAGTAAGCGCCCCGGGACTTTCGTCAGCGCAATCAGCTTTCACGGACAAAGCGTGATTGGATCGAAATTCTTACTCAAGAATAAAATCAAGAAAAGTGCTCCCGCGCAGTTGGAGGAAACGTCAAAAACCATGCGTTTGATCATTTGCGGCATCACCCATTATAGAGTTCGAACCGAGGCCCGTCGGTTAGGTATCCTTGAGAACAGAGCGCGCTATTTCCAAACGTTTAGCCTCGACTCGTTCGTGCTGCTCAGTCGCCCGTTTCTCGAGCCCGGCGTAATCCAGGCGAGCCAGTTGCGGTATCTCTGGAGAGGCAACTTGGAGTGCCTGCCAGAGCGACCTCTTGCCCATGATCCCCAGGGCCAGCGCTTCCAGCGCCAGGAACAGTCCCATCTCGTCCTCGGAAGATTCGCTCACCGGCATTTTGGCGCGGGAAAGCTTCTCCATCAGCCACGCGCCGGCTTTGCGGACGGCGCTCTCCTCCGCGCCCACCGCCTGAATCAGCTCCCGCAGTTTCTCCTGGTCCTCGTGAATGTCGTTGCGCAACCCGGCAAAGAAAACGGCGAGCGGCTTTCCTTCATAAGTCTCAACCAGCCGATCCAGCAGCTCCAGCGCGCCCACCGAGCCCGCCAGGTGATCGTTGAGATAGCTGGAAAGGTTTTCCAAAGACGAATTCGAAGCAGCCGTTCTCGACGCGCGATCAGGGATGCAAAGGGGTGAAGACGCGATCGAAGACGTAATCAGCCACCCGGCGGCCCTGGGCGATCCCTTCCGTTTTGTCGAAGGACCAGTGAATGCCGAGGTAAATCCGGCTCTGTCCGTTTTCCTCTTCCGCCTGAGAAAAGGTGGAGAAACTCCGCGGCATATAGGGACGCATGATGCCGTCATTTCCCCGGGTAACTCCGTTGAACTCATCGGAAACGAAGGTAAACCCAACCCGATCCGTCGCGTAAAATCGGCGGAAAACCTGAAACAACGCGCCCCCGAAAGCGGCGTGGCCCGAAGGATAGGCCGGGAATGGAGGGGTGAAATTCGGTCCCGTCAGGTTGCTCGCAGGCGCTCCCAGCGGAGTGAAGGCGGGATCGCCGACGGTGGCCGGATTGTCGTCACCCAGGCCCTGCGGACCCGTGCCGGGATCCGACTCGCGAATCCCGGTGATCGGTCGCCAAAAATCCCAATAAAATTTCGACTCCCAGGCCGCCATTCCGGTGTCCGCCATGGCGACGTTGATCAAAGCCAGAAGCCGCGCCAGCCGGACAGTATCGAGCCGCTGCTGGTCGGCGATCTGGACTGCAATCTGGTTATAAAGTCTGGGCGGCGCGCAGAGGCTTGGCGTTCCGTCGTAAGCCCAGAAAAGGCCGGCGAAGGTTTGGTCCGCGGTGCGCGTCGTTGGGGTCACGATGCCGTCGCCACCGACCGACTTCACTTCGTTATAAGCGGCGGCATAAGCCGCGCTGGTCATCGCGGGCGGAGGCGGAGTCCGAAACTGGGTGGTGGCTTGCAGAACAAAAGGCGTGCAGTCCCCCCAATGCGCCCCGAGCGCAATTGGGATCTGGCTGATCGGATCCTGCCGCCAGTGGCCGGCCAGATCGCTTGTCTGGTAAGAACCCGGGCCACTGCCGAGGGGCGATTCGGCGGTCGCCGAGCCGTCGTTGGCGCGCATGGCGAGGATGGCCGTAGCCACCCGTTTTCCCGCGTCAATGCCGTTCTCCCTCTGCGGCCGGCTGCTGATCCGGAGAAGGTCTTCCGCCAGCAGCATGTCGAAGGCAGGTTTCTGCGACGGGAAAAGCGCCGAGAGCGTATCATGCGCCGCCTGGGCAATGGCTGCATCCATCGAGGCCGCGCCGCCCCGGGCGGTGATACCCGTGTAGCTTCTATAGCCGCCGGCGATGGCATTCACGGAATCAAAGATCGCGATATGGACGATCGCCATGGCGCGGCTAGCCCGGGCGGGCCCGAGCTGTTCGCCAAAATGGCGGGGATCCCCGGGAGCCACCGGAGTGTGGTCGAGTCCTGAAGCGTCGACGGCGATCTGGTTCCAGCGATGAAGGACATCGAGGCCTTGCATCGGCCCCTGCACCCGAAGCTCAAATGGGGTCGCGCCAAACTTCAGCCCGTAAAAATTGCGGAAGCTTTCCGCGTTTGCCGGGGCTGACGCTGCCAGCAAGGACAGAACGACGGCCGCCAGCGGCAGAGCGCTTTCTCGGAGCGCGCGGCTTGGTGAGAAGAAGAAACGAGAGAGATGGGAAATAATCATGAAGCGCCTTTTTCTGCGGAAAGGCTTAAACAGATTTGCCTCCGTTAGACAAGGAAAATACGACCCCGGGGGTCGACATCGGGGGTCCGCCGCCGGCAAACCACGACTTTCAAACTTACGGATTATCGGCCCATTTCCGATAGCCGAACACGCAAGTTACCGTGAAAGCCGCCGCGGCGTTTCGGTTCTAATCGCGCACGTCATAAGCGCGGATCCCGGCTGGTTGCGATCCTTTGTGGGGAACGGCGACAAAAAGCGTATCGAGTTCCGGCACGAACAGGCCGGTGCGCGCTCCTTCCGCCGTGTCAACGCCTGTTAAACGCTGGTAACTGTCCGGTCCGCTTTGCGCGATGACGTCGATCCTCCCCGCGCCGCAAATCGCATAAACGTGGTGCCGTTTGTTGTCGTAGAACAGGTCGTCGGAATCGCCCGCGATCTCCATCTTGCTGACGACTTCGCCGGAATCAGTGTTGAGCACGAGAAGTTTCGCGGGCGCGCGGCAGCCGACGAATAAACGATGGTTCGTTTCGTCCAGCGCCATCGGAAAATTCGAGGCGGCCCAATCTGTTCTCCACCTGGCGACGACTTTACGCTGATCGCGATCGAGCACCGCCACCTGGAGGCGACTGGGAACATTTACGAAAATGCGCGGCCCGTTCCTCTCAAACTGAAAGCTCTCCGGATGCGCGGGGAGACTGATGGCGCCGAGCTGCTTTCCCGCGGTCGGATCAATAATCGCAATACCGCCGCTGCCAAATCCGGCCAGGACCTGATGGGCAGCGGAGTCGTAACGAATGTTATCCGCATCATCCTTGAGGTCGACGGTTGCGAGAGGCTGAAACGATTTCGCATCGTAGATTGTGCACCGCCCGCCCTCATCGTTTGCGACCACGAGGCGATTGGAATCAGCTAGGTAAGCGACACCCTGCGGCGCGCCGAGACCCGTAATCGAACGCACCTTCTCCCCCTTGGCCAGGTCGATGACTTCAACGCTGTTGTTGCCCAACGCACAGACAAACAATCGTTTGCCCGAAGAATCGAAAGCGAGGTGGTCGATTCGGCCTTCCACTCCCGGCAGGTGAATTGTCCGGGCAAGTTTCAGCGGCGGTTCACTCCCCGCCAGTGCCGGCAACGCAAAAAGGAAAAGGACCGCGGAATAGGACCGGTGCAGTTTCAATTACCGGCCGAGCTCTTGGTGGCGCCAGACACCTGCGTTGCGGGAAGGGCGCCCTTGATCGAATTCGCGAGGTCTTTCGCCTTGCCGCGACCCCAGTAGTGGAAAAAGAGAATCCGCGGCCGCTCGTGAGTCATGTGCGAATGGATCGCCACGACATTTATGTTGGCCGCGCGGACCGCTTTCAAAGCCGGCTGCAGCTCATCCTCGGTCACGGCAAAATCTCCATCGACCACGGCGTTTTCATCGGTGCCGGCAAACGCCGCCCAGGTGTTGACGCCCATGTCTTTGTCCACCTTCACCCCATGCATCGTCGCCGGACGGCCGATGGTGAACTTCACCATCCCGTTGTTGCTGTCGCCGGCGACACCGAAAATGGTGTTGAGCGGCTCGGCCGTGATCGAGCTCTTCTCCGGCATTGCCCCAGCCGAGAACGAGTTTTTCGGCTGCGGACTGGCCGCACGGATCTCCTTTATCTTGTCATAAAGTTTCCGGACGGCGCCAGCCAGTTGCTCCGTCGTTCCCTCGCCCTCGACATGCATGAAATAAACTTTCGGGCTGTCGAAGAAGAAATGGTTATGCAGCGCGGTCACGCTTAACCCGTTGTCGAACGCGACCGACATCACGGCGTTGACTTCGTCTTCGAAGAGCACCGTATCGCCCATCACCATCGCGTCGGCATGAGCGCCTTTGGTAAACGCGGCCCACGTCCCGAGTCCCAGAAACGGCGGCATCTTCCAGCCGTCAATGTCAACGGGCACATCAGCTCGAGTAAAGGTGACACGATAAACGCCTTCCTTTTCGTTGAGCTTTCCCTTGAGGCCGGTCAGCTCATCGATCCGGGCGCCATTCAAATCCGCGGCGCTGGCCTCAGAGGCCGCGGCGAACGCGCCGATCGTTCCAACTATCACGATAAGGGCGACCGTGAGTTTCGTTTTCATCCATTGCTCCGCTGCGACCATATACCCGCCCCACCGTTCCTCAAGGGCGGTCAGTCGGACGAAAGTCGCCAGCCGAAGACGTCGCCTACGCGGCACCGCCATCGTAATAATCTTGTGGAGCGCCGTTTTTTCCCATTGCCTCTCCGAAATCGGCAATCGAAATTCGAAAATCGAAAATTCGACGTGTCTGTAGCTCAACCGGATAGAGCAGCTGACTTCGGATCAGCAGGTTGGGGGTTCGAATCCCTCCAGGCACGCTTCCGCGAACTTATTGGTGTTCTTAATTTTAACGACATGAGGCTCCCCGTACCTGAAAGTCGAGTTCCAAGGAGGTGAGCCCTTACTCAATTTTTTCCTAATTTAGTACGTTGTTAACGAGGTCAATCGACGCAATGACGGAAGGCACATTCAATTCGTAATCACCTCGAATCTAGCGCCGCTGACAGATGAGATGCTGAATTTTTGCTTTCAACATCGCGTTTTCTTTTCCACATCCCTTGACGGCCCTGCTGAGCTTCACAATCATAATCGACCACGCCCAACCCGTGACAGTCATCGTCTCGCCGTGGAAGGCATTCCGCGGGTTCGACGCCGCCTTGGCGACGACGCCGTGTCCGCCCTGATGACTTCGACCGTAGAAAGTTTAGAACAGCCTGAAGCTATTATCGATGAATACGTCGATCTGGGCTTCAGATCGAGCCCCCCTGATTCACCGACTTCTCAAGCTGCTGGCTTTTTTTTGCTTCGGGTTTTTCCGGCCGGTGAACAACAATACCAAAATATTCCAAGCCTGACCTTACCGTCCAGGTTCAGGAAACAACATCAAACCACTTGGATCAACAGTTGACGATGTGAAGCGACGCCTTCCTGGCTTCGCGCCTACGGTCGGCGTCCGCAACTTCTTACCTCCCTTGAATCGGAGTCTACCAGAACCCACCAGTACGCCGCTCCTCCGTCAAATACGTTCTGACTGATACGGTCCTTAAGCCATAATTCGGGAGCATCAGAATCGAGAGGCGTTGCGTCGATCAACATGTGCTTCCGTCCGCCGATAAGAAGTCCGAAGATTTGAAAACGACTTTGATCGATACGTTTCAGTGAAAATTCCATTCGCACGCCAGCGGCCGCCTTCGCGAGAATCTCGCGCTTACCGACTTCGCTCTTAACGAATGCCATTACCTCCAAAACCTGTGACCGACTTGGTGTCCACGCCCCCTCCGCTTCGGGAGGGAGCGATTGGCGTAATTGTAGGGTTAATTGCTGATCAGCCACGGCTATGGTAGGAGCAATCTCGGATAAAGCCTGCCCGTTCATTGTCTCGGCCAAAGCAAGCGCGGCGAGGCAAATCCACCGCCAAGTGAATCTCGGGCTAAGAACCGTAATATTCTTCAGTAGCGGTTTATTTTCTGGGCGTTTCACTTTCTTCAAGCCTCTTAACTTCCGTTTGAATTTTGATGGCATTTTGTTCATTTGGGGTTCGCTCATACTGCTCTTGGGTCATAGATTTCCTGTCGTCCGGCCTCGTGGCCGTACCACTGTCGATGTCTTGGCCGTGGCCTACAGCGTGTGCGACCTTTTCCGACATCGTTTTCGCGCCAGATCCGTCGACCCGGAGCGGGTCGATCTTCAGGATCGAACCCGTGCCTGTCCCATTCGTTGCTTTATCCATATTATCTGGTGTGGTCGCTTCGGCCCTACCATAAGGATCGCCGGTCATCATAGTGATGACGTGTAGATGGTCTTCTGACCTGGTTAACTGGCTAATCGCCGGCCCTCCTGATTCGGTTCTGCCTACATCATAGAGCGCAACAATTACTGATAGTTGAAAGAGTATAGGCGTTGACGGATCAATTTCTAGCTTCAATCCGGTTGGATCGGTCTTGTTTACTGGATCATTGTGGCAATAGCGGTAAAGGTTGTAATCGCCAGCTTCAAACTGCTTCGGATCGGGCTGAAGGAAGCGGCCTAGCTCAGGTTGATACAGGCGGTTGCGATAATCGTACAGTCGCAGGTCGCTTAAATATTCTCGGCCTGTAAACAGGAATCGGGTCTTGGGAACGCCTTTGCCTCCGGCGGAATTGTAAAAGTAAGGGAAGCCGAAGGCATCGTAATCAAACTGCGCCTGGATGCCACCGTTCGTCATGCTCTGGAGGATGCAGTTCCCTTGAGCGTCGTAATGGTTGTAATACCAAGTCCCGTCCACCTGGGTCGCTACGATCTCATCCACGCGAGCCCCGTGAACATACAGGCGAACCGATGCCGCTGCGTTCGGCCCTTCCTGGATGAGGTTCCACCCCTCGTAAAAGAAGAAAGTTGCGCCACCGCTATCGCGGAAGGGAATAGGGGTCAGTCCTTTTTCTTGCATTTCATTGTGCTTGACGAAACGAACGCCAGCCGGGGTGACTGGCCAAGTCTTTCATACAACCGCTCACCCGGCTGAGGTGGCCCTCGCTCCCCATCCCTAAACGCTCCGTCAACCAGCGCAAGGTCACGCTCGTTTCCTGGCGCACCCGCTGCGCAATGATGCGCTTTCGCCAATCACCCTTGCGAGCGCTCACGACCTCCCGCTCACTCATGCCCAGCCCCTCCAGCATCTCCATGATGATGCGCTCCGCATGCCGTTGGCCGTGATCCGGGTCGGCTTCTTCGCGCCGCAACTTCCTCGCCATCGCACCCCGCTTTCTCTCCGGTCGCCAGAAAATGCAAGAAAAAAGGACTGGGGTTGCATTAATTTGACGGACAGTGGGCTGAGGGTCAAAACCCAAAGGAGCCCACATGAAAACACAGTTATCGAAGCCAACTCGCAGGCCGGCGAGATATACCGAGCAATATAAGCAGGACGCACTGGAATTATGGC
>DATENU010000015.1:300000-379043 GCA_035274845.1 Chthoniobacterales bacterium | reverse complement strand
CAAGACGCCTCCTTCCGTGTCTTCCATGTCTTGCCCGGCCATTCGGTCACGATTAACAGCTTAACAATCAAGGGTGGCGGCGGCGTCAATGGGGCCTGCATTCTCAACGACCACGCCGCTTTGAACCTAAGGGATTGCGTCATCCGGGGAGGCGTCGTTTCCGCAAATTCCGGTCATGGCGGGGCCATCTATAACGACGGCTCCGAAAGTGGCGAAGCGATTCTCACCATGACCGGCTGCCTTATCGTCGGAAACCGGGCCAGTGATGCCGGCGGGGCCATTTACAACACGGGTTCCGGGGGAGGTAGCGCCACCGTGTCTATGTCCGATAGCAGCGTGGTCGACAACGTGGCCGGGCACTCCGGTGGGGGGATCGCCAATGAAGGGTCGGGGGCCAGCATGACGTTAACAAAGTGCATCATCGAAAATAACCGCAGCGGTTCGAACGATCCGTCCCCCGTCGGTATGGGTGGTGGCATCTCCAATAGCGGGACGCTGACGTTGGTGGGCAGCACGATTAGCAATAACCAATGTTTTGCCCAAGGCGGTGGAATTTTCAGTTCCGGCACTTTGGGGATCAATAGCAGCACCGTTAACGGCAACATCGTAAATGGGAGCACTGGTGGCGTGGGGTCTGGGGACGGCGGCGGCCTCTTGAGTTCTGGGGCGCTGACGCTGGTTAATAGCACGGTGAGCAACAACTCTGCTACGAATAGGGGCGGCGGCATCCATGGTGGCGGGGTCATCACCAACAGCACGATTAGCGATAACGCCGCAGCCAACGCCGGCGGCGGCATTTTCGCGAACCGTCCGGTCGGGATTGGGAATACGATTCTCAGAGCTGGCGCGTCGGGCGCCACCATCGCGGGTAACCCGGGCGCGGTCACGTCGCTCGGCTACAATCTCAGCAGCGACGGAGCGGGTGGTTTCCTGACTGCCGTTGGCGACCAAATCAACACGGATCCACTCCTCGGTCCGCTTCAGGAGAATACTGGTCCGACCTTCACCTACGTCCCTCTCAACGGCAGTCCAGCTATCGACGCGGGCGATCCCGGCTTCACTCCGCCGCCCAATGAAGATCAACGCGGCCTTCCCCGGGTTTTTAACGAACGTATCGATATCGGATCAGTGGAAGCGCAGCCAGCGCCACCAACGCCCACCCCGGCTCCTACGGGCAGTCCGTGTGGCCAGATTCTCAATCTGAACGAAAATTTTGACCGGGTCGCGGCACCGGGCCTGCCGCCAGGTTGGACAAGTTCCTCTACTTCAGGTGCAGCCAACTGCATACCAAGCGGTACTTGCGCGCTGGGAACGAACTGGGCCACCACCAACGCGGCGCCCTACAGTTCGCCGCATGGTGTGTTCCACAATGCCCCCGGCTGTGTGACCGATTCCATTCTGGAGTCACCTTCGTTTCGTGCCGGACCGACCAACGTCGGCTGGCTAAGCTTCCAGCATAGTTTCGATCTGGAAAACGGAAGGGACGGCGCCGTCCTTGAGATTTCGATCGAGGGCGGACCTTTCGTCGATGTTACCGCAATTGGTGGAAACCCTGGTTACAACGGAACGATTGCGTCGGACTCGTTGAGTCCAATTGCGGGCCGACCGGCCTGGACGGGTAACTCCGGAGGGTACCAACCGTTTTTTATGACTTTCCCTTCGGCGGCCACTGGGCGCCAGGTGCGAATGCGTTTCCGACTCGCGACCGACTGCGGTGGGGGCGGAGGGGAATGGCGCATCGACGACATCCGGGCCGAAGACAACATCGGCTGTATGCCGCCGACGACACCACCACCACCACCGACGCCGACGCCAACCCCAACACCGCGCCCTTGCTCCGCGACTTTTGCTGGGACCGGAGTGGGAGCCATTCCGGACGGGCTCAGCGGAACACCGCCTCAGTATGGACCACCGCGAGTGATCAGCTTCGCAGTCTCGGGCCAGACCGCGCCGCTGGCGGCGTTGGCGGTTGACGTGACCCTAAACCACTCCTGGGCGGGTGATGTTGACATGATTTTGACCTCGCCTGGAGGCACGGCCAGCCTGGTCCTGGTTAGCCGGATCGGGGTAACGAGCGTCGGATCCTTTGGGGACGGCTCCAATTACAGCTCCAATTTCGACCCCATAAGATCGTATAATTTCACCGATGCTACGACTCGGACCAATATCTGGACGGTGGCGACGGCTCCGTCCTGCGAAGACTTCTTCTGCCAGATCCTCACCGGTGACTACCGGACGACAGCGCCGGGCGGGCCGGGCCAGAGTAATCCGCCACCGGAGACTTCTCTCAATGCGACGTTTGGGGGACTGACGACGGCCCAAATCAACGGGACTTGGACGCTGGCTGTTCGCGATGCGTCCGCAGGGTATGTGGGAAACGTGGAATCCGCGCATCTGAAACTGAGCGGCGCTTGCCCGCCGAATCCGACACCAACCGTTACGTCAACCCCACCGTCAGTTACTCCAACTCCAAGCCGCGCGTTGAATATTTCCACGCGACTGCGAGTTGAAACCGGCGACCGGGTAATGATTGCCGGATTCATTATTTCCGGGAGCGGTCCCAAGAGAGTGGTTTTGCGCGGGCTTGGACCGTCGCTCGCGAATTTCGGCATTACCGATGTGCTGGCGGATCCGGTTCTCGAGCTGCGCGACAGCAGCGGCGCCTTGCTTCTAACAAACGACAATTGGAGCGACGACCCTACCGACCAGCTTATTGCGCTCGGCCTCGCGCCGCAGCACCCGAACGAATCGGGAATGGTTGCTACGCTTCCATCGGGAGTCGCCTATACCGCGATCCTGACGGGAAAAAACGGTGGCACTGGTGTGGGCCTGGTGGAAGTCTATGACACCGATCAAGGGGCCGACTCGCAGCTGGCCAACATCAGTACCCGCGGTTTCGTGCAAGCGGGCGATAACGTCATGATCGGCGGCTTCATTCTGGGAAGCAGCAGTGGCGGTACTTCCGTAGCAGTGCGGGGGATTGGGCCATCGCTCAGCCAATCTGGTTTGAGCAACGTCCTGGCCGATCCAATCCTCGAACTGCGCGATAGCAATGGGATGCTTCTGGTCCTGAACGATAACTGGCAGGACGACTCCGTCTCGGCCGCACAGTTGACCGCGCATGGACTCGCCCCGCAGAATTCGCTCGAATCGGGCATCTTTGCGTCGCTGCCGGCCGGCGCCTTCACCGCCATTCTGGCTGGGAAAAACGGCGGGACTGGAATTGGTTTAGTCGAGATCTTTAACGTGCAGTAGCGCTGCGATGGAGACGGCTCGCCGCGGCGAGCCGTTGAGCGTAAGCTGCGATTTCAGATTGCCCCCCGGCACGATGGCGTGCCGGATCCATATCGAGGGCGTGCCGGCTCCATCGACAATCGGGCAGGACATGGCATCTTGCCCCGCGCTTTTCGGGCTTCTCCGGATTTCCCCATATGTTTGTCGATCGAATAAAAGTTTTTGTCCAGGCCGGAGACGGGGGGCGCGGCTCCGTCAGTTTTCGACGCGAAAAATTTGTCCCGAAAGGCGGACCGGACGGCGGCGACGGCGGCCGGGGCGGCGATGTCATTCTTCGCGCCGATGTTCATACCGACAATCTTTCGAATCTTTTTTACGAGCCGATCATCAAGGCGAAAAGCGGAGCACACGGTCAGGGGAAAAAGAAACATGGCCGCGGCGCGAAGCCTAAGGTGGTGAAGGTCCCGGTCGGAACGGTGGTCTTCCGCGACGAAACAGATAAGTCCCATCCGACCCATGTGTCCCAGGAAAACATGCCCATCGCCGACCTTACGGACGACGGGCAAGAGTTCGTTCTCTGCGAGGGCGGCAAGGGGGGAAAGGGCAACGTCCATTTCAAGAGCTCGAAGAACCGCGCGCCGGTCCAATACACCGAGGGCGACGAAGGCGAGCAGGGCTATTTCCTTTTCGAACTGCGAACCATGGCGGACGCCGCGCTGGTCGGTTATCCAAACGCCGGAAAATCGACGTTGCTCGGGAAAATTTCCGCGGCTCATCCGAAAGTGGCGCCGTATCCGTTCACAACCCTTCATCCGATCGTTGGCGTCATCGAGTTCGATGGCTACCGCCGGGCGTCGGTCGCCGACATCCCCGGGCTGATCGAGGGCGCGCATCGCAACGTCGGTCTGGGCCATGATTTTCTTCGTCACATCACGCGTTGCCGGGTTCTGCTTTTCGTTCTCGACATCGCGGGAAGCGAGGGGCGGCATCCGATCGAGGACCTGCAAAATCTCCGGCGCGAAATTGCGCTTTACGATCCGCGGCTTTCGGAGCGTTCGTGGTATATAGTGGCCAACAAAATGGATCTCCCGGAAGCGGCCGATAATCTTCGGGATTTGAAACGGCGTTTCCCCGGCGTAGAGGTCGTGGCGATTTCCGCTTTCAAATCCGAAGGACTCGACGATCTAAAAGAACATCTCCAGCGCTGGCTGTTTGCTGGGAACGAAGCCGCGGGGCCGGCCGAGAAAAAGGCGGTGGAGACCCGCGAGCCGGTGGCGTGCGAATAACAGGTGGACAACTTACGCAACCTCAAGGACAATCGGACCTTTCATGGGTAAACGCGTTGTAGCCTCCTACTGCACCACCTTCCTAAAACCGGAGATGTTGCACATCTACCGGCAGGTCAGATCGCTGCACGAGTACGAAACCTTCGTCATGACGAAGGCGATCCAGAACAACGAGCGGTTCCCGTTTCGCGACATCGAGCTGATCCCGAAACCGCACAGCAATCCGTTGCGCCACGGTTGGCTGAAGTGGGTCAAACAGAAGCCGGCGATCGTTTACCGCGGCGAATACCAGATGCTGTCGAAGCTGCTCGATCGCCGAGGGGCCGATCTAATGCACATCTATTTCGGGCATACCGGCGTCCATCTGCTTCCGTTTATCGAGCGCTGGCACAAACCGTGTGTGGTTTCATTCCATGGCGCCGATGTGGCCGAGAAAAAAGATATTCGCGATTACGGACCGAAGCTGCGCAATCTCTTTGACGCGGTTCCGCTCGTCCTGGCCCGCTCGAAATCTCTCGCCGAGCGACTGCTGACTCTCGGCTGTCCGCCCGAGCGTTTGCGGATCAATCGGACCGGCGTGCCGTTGCACGAATTTCCGTTCATTCGGCGAGACGCGCCCACGAATGGCCGCTGGCGTTTCATGCAGGCCTGCCGGCTCATCCCGAAAAAAGGGGTGGCCACCTCCCTCTGCGCCTTCGCCATTTTCCAGAAGGAATTTCCCAACGCCGAACTGATCATTGCCGGGAAGGGCCCTCTCCAGTCGCACCTGGAAGAACTGGCCGAGGAGCTCGGAATTGTTTCCAAGGTCCATTTCCGCGGATTTCTTTCCCAACAGGAATTGCTCGACCTTTACGCGAGCTCGCATTGCTTCCTCCATCCGAGCGAAACGCCGCCCGACCAGAACCAGGAAGGAATTCCGAATTCGATTCTTGAAGCGATGGCGACGGGACTCGCCGTCCTCGCCACAAAACATGGAGGAATTCCCGAAGCGGTTGAGGAAGGCCGGTCCGGGAGCCTGGTGGAAGAACGGGATTTTGAAGCCCTCGCCGCCGCGATGAAAAACCTGGTTCGTTCCCCGTTCGCGTTTCGGGAAATGGGCGCCCTGGCCAGCGAATCGGTGGCCGCGAATTTCGAGCAGCGCGAGCAGATCAGGCAGCTGGAGGCCCACTATGACGAGGCGATCGCCCTGGCCGGCGCCGAGGAGAGAGTGGCGCAGCCGGAGGTCGAGGTCGTTGAGGAAAGGTTTGCCGCGCGCGTTCCGGTGAAGTGATTTGGTGAATAGTGACGGCCGGTTAAGGCAATCCACGATTCACTGATCACAATTCACAATTTTCACTCTTGTCATCGCGATAAAACACGCTTTGGTATGCGCGACGCCAGCGCCCCTTGTATGGTGTGCATCGCTTCCGCGGCCGCCACAGCCCCGGAAACATCGGGCCGCGGCTTCTCCAAGAAACAATCCATGCTCCGCCGTTTTTCCTTATTCATCCTTATCGCGCTGATCCTCGGCCTGTTCGGCGGCCTGGCCGCCCCGGCTTTCGCGGCAGAGCCCGAGCAGGCAGTGAAGGACGAGCACGCGGTTAAGGAAGAACACGGGATCCCGCTCAAGCCCGATATTCTTTTTAACGTCGGCCCGCTGGCCGTGACCAATTCGATGGTGGTGACCTGGATCGTCGCCGCGGGGATTTTGATCTGCGCTCGTCTCGCTACCCGACGGATCAAACCAGTGCCCACGGGTTTGCAAAACTTCTGGGAATGGCTGGTCGAAAGCCTGCACAACTTCCTGGAAGGAATGATCGGCGCCGTGCTGGTGAAACGGACGTTTTGGTTTTTCGCCACAATTTTCATTTTCATTCTCTTCGTGAACTGGTTCGGGCTGATCCCCGGCGTAGGCACCGTGGGCTGGGGAGAACACGCCGCGAATGGCCAGTTTCATCTCACTCGCCCATTGCTCCGCGGCGGTAACGCCGACCTCAACATGACCACCGCGATGGCGATGATCTTTTTCGCCTGCTGGATTATCTGGGCCATTCAGGCCAACGGTGTCGGGGGATTTCTCGTCCACATTTTTGGTCCGAAAGGCGACAGCAAAGGCCTGATGAAAATCGCCATGGTCGGGATTTTCTTCGCGGTCGGATTGCTGGAAATTGTTTCCATCCTGTTCCGGCCTATCTCGCTGAGTTTCCGGCTTTTCGGCAACGTTTATGCCGGCGAAACGATTCTCGAAACCATGTCGACCATGGTGCCTTCCTTGTCGTGGCTCCTCCCGATTCCATTTTATTTCATGGAGCTTCTGGTCGGCCTGGTGCAGGCGCTGGTCTTCATGCTTTTGACCGCGGTCTTCACCCTGTTGATCGCGCAACACGAGCCGGGACATGAGGCTCACCACTAAAAACTTTGGCGGTTATGACCGTGGTTCCCGCGGAGGCCGCTAAACCAACACCAAGTAGAAAGAAAAAATATGTTCATACCAATGTTAGCTGAAATGGGCGGAAGCATTCACATCGGTCTGGCGGCGCTTGGCGCGGCCATCGGCGTGGGCTTGATCGGCATGGGCGCGGCCTCGGCGGTCGGCCGCAATCCCGGCGCGGCGACGCCAATTCTCGTGCAGGCGATTCTGGCAATCGCGTTCGCGGAAGCGATCGTGTTTTACGCGCTCTACCTCGCACCGAAATAAGGATTGCGAATGATCGCGTTGCACTTAGCCGCGGGCATTCTCGACCAGGCGCGCGAAACTGGTGAACAGTTCGGGTGGGAACCAAAGTTGTTCCTCTCGCAGGTCATCAGTTTCATTATCGTCGCGCTGGTCCTGAAGCAGTTCGCTTACAAGCCGATCCTGCAGGTGCTCGAAGAGCGCCGGCAGCGGATCGCGGAAGGCCTGTTGAATGCCGAGAAGATCAAGCAGCAGCTCGCGGAAGCGGAGCAACGCCATGCGGAGATCCTGGCCCAGGCCAACGCCCAAGCGCAAAAGATGATTGACGAAGCGCGGGAAAGCGCGGCCAACGTCGCCGAACGCAAACAGCAGGAAGCCGTCACGGCCGCGGAACAGATCATGGCCAAGGCGCGCGAAGCGAGCGCGATCGAGCACGAAAAGACGATGGCGGAATTGAAGCGGGAGCTCGGGCGGCTCGTCGTGGACACCACGGCGAAAGTCACCGGTAAGGTCCTGACTTCGGAAGATCAGAGGCGCTTGCAGGATGAAGCGTCCCGCCAGCTCGCCTCCTAGAACAACGGCGCCATGAAGATCAACAAAGAGACGCGGCAACTGGCGAAGGAACTTCTTCGCGCGAGTTACGTCGATGGCCGGCTCGATAGCAGCCGGGTCGCGTCCCTGGTCAAGTCGTTGATCGAAAAGAAGCCGCGCAATTACATCAAGGCGCTCGAGGCCTACAAACGTCTCCTCCGCCTCGAAGTGGAAAAACGCAGCGCCACGATCGAGACCGCGACCGAGCTTCCCCCGGAAGCGGGCGAGCAGATCGTCGCCAATTTGAAACGCAAATATGGCGGCGACCTGACCGCGAAATTTGTCGTGACCCCTGAGCTGCTTGGCGGCATGCGCATCCGCGTCGGCAGCGATGTCTGGGACAGCAGCGTGCGCAACCGCCTCCATCGGCTCCAGCAACAACTTTAACCTAACCATCCTATGAGCAGCATTCTCGAAGAAATCGAAACGCAGATCGCCGGTCTTAAGACCACGACGAGCAAAAGCAATGTCGGCATTGTCCGCGAAACCGGCGACGGTGTCGCCCGCATCGAAGGCCTGAGCGACGTCATGCTCAACGAAATGATCGAGTTTTCGAGCGGCGTCTATGGACTCGCCCTCAACCTCGAGGAAACCGAAGTCGGCGCGATTCTCCTCGGCGATACCACCAAGGTCATGGAAGGCGAGGAAGCCAAGACGACTGGCAAGCTGCTCCAGGTCCCGGTGGGCAAAGGTCTGCTCGGCCGCGTGGTCAATACTCTCGGCCAGCCGCTCGACGGCAAAGGTCCGGTGAAATCAGACGTTGCTTATCCGCTCGAGAAAATCGCGCCCGGCGTCATCAAACGAAAGAGCGTCAGCCAGCCGGTCCAGACCGGCATCATGGCCATCGACGCCATGATTCCGATCGGCCGCGGCCAGCGCGAGCTGATCATCGGGGACCGTGCCACCGGCAAATCGACGATCGCGATCGACACGATCATCAGCCAGGCGCGCTTGAACAAGGCGGCCGATGAAGGCCGTCTCAAGAATCATCGCCCGCTTTACTGCATTTATGTGGCGATCGGTCAGAAGAATTCCAACGTCGCCCGCGCGCTCGCCACTCTCGAAAAGGAAGGCGCGCTGCCGTACACGACGATTATTTCGGCGCCGGCTTCCGATACGGCGACCAACCAGTATCTCGCGCCGTTCGCCGGCGCGGCGATGGGCGAGTGGTTCATGGATAACGGCATGGACGCGCTCATCATTTACGACGATCTCTCGAAACACGCGGTGGCTTACCGCCAGGTTTCGCTCGTCCTCAAGCGGCCGTCCGGCCGCGAGGCTTATCCGGGGGACGTTTTTTATCTCCACTCGCGTCTCCTCGAACGGAGCGCGCGCGTGATCGAGGAAGCCGGTGGCGGATCGCTCACCGCCCTGCCGATCATCGAGACGCAGGCCGGCGACGTGTCGGCTTACATTCCCACAAACGTCATTTCGATCACCGACGGCCAGATTTATCTCGAGACCGATCTTTTCTACCAGGGCGTTCGTCCGGCGATTTCGGTCGGTCTCTCGGTCAGTCGCGTAGGTTCGGCCGCGCAAATCAAAGCGATCAAGCAGGTGGCCGGCAAAATTAAACTGGACCTCGCGCAGTTTCGGGAACTGGCGGCGTTCGCCCAGTTCGGGTCTGATCTCGACGCGGCGACGAAAGCCCGGCTCGATCGCGGCCAGCGGATCGTCGAGCTGTTTAAGCAAATCCAATACAACCCGATTCCGGTCGAGGAACAGGTCGCAGTGCTCTGGGCAATGCAGAAGGGCTACCTCGATTCCGTGCCGGTCGACAAGGTGAAGCAGTTCCAAATCAAGCTGCAGGAATATCTCAGCACCCGGAAGGAAAGCATCCTCGCCGCCATCGTGACCAAGGGCGCCCTCGACAAGGACCTGGAAGCCGATCTGGGCGCCGCCCTCGATGAATTCAAATCGACCAATCCCGTCACCTAAATGATTTCACTGCGGAATTTCGAACCGGATATGACCCGCCCCCAGGAGATTGTCGCCGTTGAAAACGCGATCCATCTCGTGCGTGGCCAGCGCGTCATGCTCGATTCGGATTTGGCGGCATTCTATGGAGTCACGACCAAGCGTTTGAATGAGCAACTCAAGCGGAACCGGCAGAGATTTCCCAAGGACTTCGCCTTTCAACTTACAACGGAGGAGCTTGTGAGTTTGAGGTCGCAATTTGCGACCTCAAAACAAGGTGGCCGGAGATATCGGCCCTGGGTGTTTACCGAGCATGGTGCGATTATGTTAGCTAGCGTCCTGAACAGTGACATCGCCGTGGAAGCGAGCGTGCGCGTCGTGCGTGCCTTCGTCCGCTTGCGCGAAATGATTTCGGCGAATACGGAATTGGCCGCGAAGTTCTCCCAGCTCGAACGGCGGCTGGACAGCCACGATGAGGCAATCGCCCAGCTTTTTGCGGCCATCCGACAATTGCTCGCGCCGTCTCAAAAACAGAGACGGGAGATCGGTTTTCATGTTCGCGAGCGCCGGGCCCGCTACGGCGCGAAAGGGAGAGCTTAGAAAATGGCGAACACCCAAGACATACGGCGCCGGATCAAGTCGATCCGGAACACGTCGCAGATCACCAAGGCGTTGCAGATGGTGGCCGCGTCGAAGATGCGCAAGGCGCAGAACCTCGCCCTTTCCGGCCGTCCGTATTCGACCCTGATGAATCGCGTCCTGGTCTCCCTCCAGCAGCGCACCGATTCAAAGCTCCACCCGCTTCTCCAGGTCCGGGAAGTGAAAAAGGAGCTCGTGGTCGTGATCAGCACCGACAAAGGCCTCGCCGGCGCGTTGAACACCAACCTGTTTCGCGAAGTAGCCAAGTTCGATAACGACAAAACCAGTTACGTGGTCTCGGGCGCGAAAGCGCGGCAGTTCATCGCGCGCACCCGGCGGGATTTGCTGGCGGATTTTCAATTGAAGGATGCGCCCGCCTTCGTCGAGACCAAGGATATCGCCCGGTTTTGCATCGAGAAATTTCTCAACGGCGAAGTCGACAAGGTCTCGGTGCTTTTCACTCATTTTATCAACACCATCAATCAGCGACCGGTGGTGCGGACGCTTCTGCCAATTTCGAGCTTCGAATTGCCGCAGGCTGCGGCCGAAGGCGCCGAGGCGAATGGGAGCCAGGACCCGATGATCGGCTACCTCTTCGAGCCAACTCCCGAAGGCGTGCTCGACGTGATGCTCCCGTATTACCTCCACTACCAGGTTTACCAAATGATCCTCGACGCCCGCGCTTCGGAGCACAGCTCGCGCATGGTGGCGATGAAGAATGCGACCGACAACGCGAAGCAGTTCATCAAGGATCTCACCCTCGAATACAACAAGATGCGCCAGGCGAGCATCACTACCGAGCTGCTCGAAATCTCGACCGCCCAGATGGCGGTCGGCGGCTAAAACTCATTTATGAATAAAGGAAACATCGTTCAAGTCATCGGTCCCGTGGTGGACGTGGAATTCAAGAGCACGGCTGAGCTGCCCCGGATCTACAACGCGCTTGAGCTTGAATACGAAGTCAACGGCACCGCCACCAAACTCACGCTCGAAGTGCAGCAGCATCTTGGCGAAAACTGGGTCCGCTCCATCGCCATGTCGTCAACCGAGGGGTTGAAGCGCGGGATGGCCGTCAACGACACCGGCAGCCCGATCACTGTTCCGGTGGGCGAGGGGACTCTTGGCCGCGTCTTTAATGTGACCGGCGACCCGGTCGATAATCGCGGCCCCGTCACTTTCACGAAGCGTTATCCGATTCACCGCAAGGCCCCGGACCTCACCGATCAGGACACGGGCGCGACGATTCTCGAGACCGGCATCAAAGTCATCGACCTGATCTGCCCCTTCACCAAGGGTGGTAAAGTCGGCGCGTTCGGCGGCGCCGGCGTCGGCAAGACGGTCGTTATCCTCGAGCTGATCAACAATATCGCCAAAGGCCACGGGGGGTTCTCCGTCTTCGCGGGCGTCGGCGAGCGGACGCGCGAAGGAAACGATCTTTACACGGAAATGAGCGAGGCCGGGGTCATCGACCAAAAGGACCTGAGCAAATCGAAGGTCGCGCTGGTTTACGGCCAGATGAACGAGCCTCCGGGCGCCCGTCTCCGGGTCGCGCTCTCGGCTCTGGCGATGACAGAATATTTCCGAGACGAACGTAACCAGGACGTCTTGTTGTTCATCGACAATATTTTCCGATTTTCACAGGCTGGCTCGGAAGTGTCCGCGCTTCTTGGACGCACCCCGTCGGCGGTCGGTTATCAGCCGACCCTCGCCGCTGAGATGGGCGATCTCCAGGAACGCATTACTTCGACCAAAAAAGGCTCCATTACCTCGGTCCAGGCCGTTTACGTCCCGGCGGACGATCTGACGGACCCGGCGCCCGCCAACACCTTTGCCCACCTCGATTCGACCATCGTGCTGGAACGCTCCATCGCCGAGCTCGGCATCTATCCGGCCGTCGATCCGCTCGCTTCAACGTCCAAGTCGCTCGCGCCGGACGTCGTTGGCGAAGACCATTACGCGGTGGCTCGCGGCGTCCAGCGCGTCCTCCAGCGTTACAAGGATCTTCAGGACATCATCGCCATTCTCGGAATGGACGAATTGAGCCCCGAAGACAAGCTGACGGTGTTCCGCGCCCGCAAGATCCAGCGGTTCCTCAGCCAGCCGTTCCACGTCGCCGAAGTCTTCACCGGCACCAAGGGCGAATACGTTTCGATCGCCGAGACTGTCCGCGGCTTCAAGGAAATCCTCGAAGGCAAACATGATGAAGTTCCCGAACAGAACTTCTACATGAAGGGCGGAATCGACATGATTCAGAATGCCGAATGACGAAAGTTGAGTTATGGCCACGCTGAAACTTGAGATCGTTACGCCCGAGGCGACCGCGTACTCCGAGGACGTCGAGATGGTCACTCTGCCAGGCGCGGAGGGCGAACTCGGCGTTTATCCGAATCACGTCCCATTGCTCACCACCCTGAATCCCGGCGAAGTCCGTGTGCTCAAGGGCGGAAAGGAAACTTTTCTGGCCATCGGCGAAGGCTTCGTCGAAATCACCGGCGCTTCGGTTTCGGTTTTGACCGACATGGCGCTGGAGCCTGCGGTTATTGACGAAAATGCGGCCGAAGCCGCGGTCGAGCGGGCCCGGAAAGCCATGAAGGAAGATCTCGGCGCGGAGGAAGTCGTCGCTGTCCAGGCGTCGCTTCAGAAGGCCCTCGCTCAGCTGCACGTCAAACGTCGCCGCCACGGTTGATGTAGAGGCGCTTCTGCGAAGCGCCTAACCGATACCGGCGCTTGGCACAAGCGCCTCTACACCGCTACTGTCGCCTCGTGCAAACGCCAGACGTTCTCGGAATCATTGCCGGCAACGGCGTTTATCCGCGGCTCTTGGTGGACGCCGCCCGCCGCGCCGGAGTGAAACGGATCGTGGCCGCTGCGTTCCTCGATGAAACCGACGATCGTCTCGCTGCCACCGTCGATGAAATCCATTGGATGCGCGTCGGGCAACTGGGCCGGCTGATTTCTTCTTTTCGGAGCGCGAACGTCACCAACGCCATCATGGCAGGGCAGATCGCGCCCAGGAATCTTTTTGACCTGCGGCCAGATTGGAAAACGCTGCTCCTCCTGGCGCGCCTGAAACGCCGGAACGCCGAGTCCATTTTCGCCGCGATCGGCGACGAGCTGGCGCGAGCCGGCATCACGCTCCTGCCGGCGACTTCCTTTCTGGAGGATTGTCTGGCGCCCGCGGGTTTGATTGCCGGCCGGAAATTGAGCCGCCGCGAAGAGGAAGACGTGACTTTCGGTTTCGAAATCGCCCGGGAAATCAGCCGGCTCGATATCGGGCAAACGGTCGTCGTGAAAAACGGGACGGTCCTGGCGGTGGAAGGTTTCGAGGGAACCAACGAAGCGATCAAGCGCGGCGGTGCGCTGGGACGGAAAGAGGCCGTCATGGTGAAGGTCGCAAAACCAGCTCAGGACATGCGCTTCGATGTCCCGGTGATCGGAGTCGCAACGGTCGAGGTCGCGACGGAAGCGCGTCTGCGCGTGATCGCGATCGAGTCCGGCCGGACCCTCTTGCTCGAGAAAGAAACCCTCGTCGAGGCCGCCGCGCGTTCGAACATCTCCATCGTCGCCTGCTGATTGCGCTTCAAGGAGCGGCGGTTTGAAACCGCCGGGGCGATTTCAAATCGCCCTTCCTTGTTCCAGCCGCGCCGCGTCTTATTTACGAACTTTGTTCACCGACCAGCTCACGGGGATTCTGACCGAGCGAAAGACCGCCGGTTTGAACCGCCATTTCCGGAAGGTGGTGGTCGCCGCTTTATCGAGCACAGCGTTGCCGCTGCTTTTAACGATCGCCACGACGGTGACCTTGCCGCCCTTATCGATCCGAAGTTCGTAAAGGCCGCTCCCGGTGGCATTCGTTTTCTGCGCCTCTTCGGGATATCCCGCACCGGGCGAGGCTGTGGCATAACGAGTTAGTTCCTCGTCGCTCAGCGGGGAAATGTGGCCATCACTCCAGACCGCAGTGGTCTGATCGGCGGCGAGAGCGGCGGGCAGAATGACGCAGGTGAGCCATGCGATCACCAAAATACGTCCTAGCATCGGCATTCGTCATGGTAGATTCCTGGGCCGCGGATGCAACTTCCCGTTGCAAAACGCGACGCCGGGGCGAAAATCGAAATTCTTCCGCGGGGTCTTAGCTCAGTTGGTAGAGCGCCTCAATGGCATTGAGGAGGTCAGGGGTTCGAATCCCCTAGGCTCCACCACCCCAAATCACCAGGCAGGCCGGGAAATGCCGGTTTTCTTCGTCCCGCTACTGAAGTGGTTGATAGGCCATTCCCTTCTTTATTTTGATCTCAGGCCCGGTGGTGTCGATGTATGAGCGAACGGTCTGCTCGAGGACATCGAATGGGGTTGGCTCATCCTTCTTCCGGAACAGCTTAATCGTTAAATGATAAGAGCGTGAAATGCGAAGCCCTTTGACCGGCCCATGAAAAATCGACCGGGCGGGTTCTCCAGGAGATATTACCTTTTGCTCCACAAATGGTTTCTTCGGATCATTCGGATTCTCAAAGATTGCTTGCATGAAGTATGGGGCAGGTGTTTCGGCTGACATCTGGATGCTCACGTAATATGACGCCTGAGACCCGCTGACGAAAAAGCCCGCATCAGTCAACTGAACGAACTTGGACGATTTCGCACGTGGTTCGGTCACGTTGTGGCCCTTCTGGTAAACACCCGAAATAAACCCATACGAGGCGGGGGACTTCGCCTGGATATTCGAAGAAAACAAAACGACGAAGGCCGCGCCGAGAAAAGACTGCAGGGTATTCATGGCGACTAACGGGAATAAGAAACGATAGGCGTTGTCAAGCTTGGTGAAGCCAGGATCCGCGAAGATCGGACGCGCCGAAGCGAACGTCGTACGTTGGTCTCCGAAGGGACGGTTGATATTCGCGGCGCGGTTTCCCAGCGTTACAGCGCTGGGCTATTATCGGAGGGCGATTCGGCATCGCCCTGACCAGTGCGGAGGCCTTCGACTTCGGTCGCGGCGCGACCTTCGCTCAGCATGACTCGCCGCCATCATCAATTCATTTGACCGCTATCCTCGTTTTGTAATCTCCTCGAACCCGCCTCGTGATAAATTCTGTGTCCAACGAATCCACCGCCCGGCGTCCGAGCTTTGCCGAAGCCTTCCGCTTCTGGCTCAAGCTCGGGTTCATCTCTTTCGGCGGACCGGCGGGCCAGATTGCGATCATGCAAACCGAGCTGGTCGAGCGCAAACGCTGGATCAGCCAGTCGCGATTCCTTCACGCCCTGAATTACTGTATGCTCCTGCCGGGCCCTGAAGCGCAGCAACTGGCGATCTACATCGGCTGGCTCCTGCACAAGACTGCGGGCGGCATTGCGGCCGGCGCGCTCTTCGTCATTCCGTCGATGTTTGTCCTCTGGACGCTGAGCTTCATCTACGCGGACTACGGCAGCGTGCCCTGGGTCGCGGCGATTTTTTATGGATTGAAACCGGTCGTCGTCGCCATCGTCGTCGCCGCTGTTATCCGGATCGGGCGCAAAGCGCTCAAAAACGAAGTCATGTGGGCGATCGCCGCCGCGGCGTTCATCGCCATCTTTTTCCTGAAAGCGCCGTTCCCGGCGATCATCATCGGCGCGGGTCTGGTGGGCTTGCTTGGCGGCAAAATCTGGCCTTCAAAATTCGACGTGGTCTCCGCTGCGCCGGGAGATGAAGCATCTCGGGAAAACTCTGTTATCGATGACGAGGATGCGCCGCCGGAACACACCAGACCCTCGGCCGGGCGCGGGGCGCGCGTGGCGATTGTCTGGCTGCTGCTCTGGTGGGGGCCAGTCTTGCTCGCGGCAATGTGCCTCGGGACCGGCCATACCATTTTCCGGGAGGGGATTTTCTTCAGCAAAGCCGCCGTCGTGACCTTCGGCGGAGCTTACGCGGTCCTCCCGTATGTCGCCCAACGTGCGGTCGAACATTTTGCCTGGCTCAAGCCCGGCCAGATGATGGACGGCCTCGGTCTGGCCGAGACAACGCCCGGACCGCTCATCATGGTCCTGCAATTTGTCGGCTTCATGGGCGGCTGGAACCAGCCGGGCGGGCTCTCTCCGCTGCTGGCGGCGACCCTCGGCGCCTTGATCACCACCTGGGTCACGTTTGTCCCGTGTTTTCTCTGGGTATTTCTCGGCGGGCCCTACATCGAGCAACTCCGCGGCAACAAGCGAATCTCGATGGCGCTCTCCGCCGTCACCGCCGCGGTGGTGGGTGTAGTTCTGAACCTCGCTATCTGGTTCGCGCTCCACGTGATCCATCCCCGGGACGGCATCGATTGGTTCGCCGTCGGCCTGGGTCTTGCGGCCCTCATCGCCATGCTTCGCTGGAAACTCGGCGTGATTTCCGTCGTCCTCGCCGGCGGCGTGATTGGGCTGTTAGTTTCGCTAGTTCGCTAAGACAAGCGACAGTTCCCGCGCGCGATTGAACGCCGCAGGCGTGACGGAATATAGCCCGGAGTGAAGCGAAGCGGAACTCCGGGACGGTGGGTCAACGAACGAGCCCCGGAGGGGCGACGGATCGAGGACGGCGCGCGCGTAACTCCAATTCCGGGATCCGTCACCCCTTGCAGGGGTTAATTAGTTTGGGGGATTGCCTCTCCGGAGTTCGGCTACGCTTCACTCCGGCCTTTATTCCGACGTCCCGTCGGGAGTAAGGCGCGGTGCACTACCGGCACGTCGAACAAAAAATCTGGGCTGTGCGCGTCTCCTCGAGAGGGGGCGGGGAAGACGACAGATAGGCCTTTTGCGGTTGGAAAAGGTTGAGCGGGAATCCGTATTCCCGATGATTCATCCACGCGTAAGTGGCGGTATCAGGAAAGTAAACGGCGTAATTGAAAGTAAACCCTCCCGGCCTGACTCGGGTAACCGACTCCACCGACAGCGGAGTTGCCCGCGGAACCGAGGGCCGGCGGCCTCCCAGCCACCAACCTTGCTTTACGAAAAGGAAATTCTCCTGGCCACTTGAACAGCGACGCTGCAAGGCATCCCTCAATTCAAGATAAGCAACCGTGTGGACGGCCGACTCAGGCCATCGTTTCACGCCTAACGATTGATACAGGCAAACCAGACCCGGGCAGCCCCGATCGAGCTCTGCCTTTTCCCCCAGCGATAGTTCCCTGGACTTCGACATGAGCTTTTCCAACTCCGGCCTGCTGATCTCCCGGATGCCGGTCACTCCACGCGCATCCAAGGATGGCAATGAATTAGCCCTGGTGGAATTCTGCCGATGCGATCGATCTGCCTCTTCGCTGCCGGGCGCCGCCGCCATCGCCTCCACGATGCCCATCAGCACCGCGATGAATGCCCACCTCATCATTTGCGGGACGACAAGAAGGTTACTCTCTGAAAAAAGCAGTCACGATCGGAGCCGTCAAAAAAAGCCCGACTGCATGCAGCACAGCTTGAACTTGCGCGCGGAACCGCAAGGACATGGGTCGTTGCGACCGAGCTTTTCCGACAGATGTTTGTCCCCGTGAACGACGCGGACGCCCCGTTTGACGTTTGTTTCAGACGGGAATCCTCGACGGCGTTTGCTAGTGCGCTCGAAAAAAGGAGCCGTCGTAATCAGTGTAGTGATGCGCCATACAGCCTCCTTTTTGAATGAGCGGTCATGAAATCACATTCGATTCTCAGGGTCAATGCGCTTCGTGTTGTTGATCCCCGATCGCTTCGATCGGCAACTCAACCTCCGCATCCGTGCCATCCGCGTAATCCGCGGTCTCAAATTCTTTTTAGAGCTGCGCTGCCCACCGCTTGATGATCTTGACGAATGCCGCCCGCTTCTTCTGGAAATCCTCGGCATCGGCAAATGTCACTGACGCGCGATCCTTCCCGAGCCACTCCAGCAAACGCGACGGGTCCTTGATCGTTTCCGTCAAACTGCCGCCGGCTCGGATCTTCGCGCCGTGATGCAAAATGATCTGCACGCCGGCTTTGGCCCGCACATTGATGGTCGCGAACCATCCGTGGAGATAGAAGCTCGCCGTATTCCACTTGATCCCTTCCGTAATCGCCTTGTCCGCGCTCAAAATCGCCGCTCTCACCGCGTGCAGAACCGGCTTTATCGGATGCTTAAGCGCATCCAGGAACGTTGTGACAGCTTCGGGGTCATCATGTTCAGGCCGGCTTTTCTGCCGCACCCGGCTGCCAGATCGAGTCACCATCCGCGTCGCTCCCACAAAATCCAGATCGTGGCAGCGATGACCGCGATGGGAATAGAAATCATGAGGCGCCAGGGATCTGGCATCCACCAATAAACGAGAGCAATGAGACCAGCAGCGTTGCCGCAGCAAAGACAAAATCGCCAGGAGGCAAAGAGCTCGCCGATCGCTGCAATTATTTCCACAAGGTCCAGCATCTGTTACCTCTCAGCTGTTCAATGGGACACCAGATTAGCGACTCCAGCAGCTTTCATTCATTGCCTTGCCCGGCTCAAATGTTTGCGGGCGCGCCAGGTCAAGAAAAGCAATCCGATGGAAAACAATGCGCCTGTGGAATAGGCAGTAATCTGGATCGTCTGCGTGATCAACAGGCCCAGCGAGTTCGCCGGATAGAGATCCTCCGGATAGAGCGGCCGGCCGGTGCGCCAGACCACCAATCCGCTGGCGAGGGCGCAGACCTCGACAGCGAGCCACACCCATGCCGTGCTCAGGATTAGCTTACGCACCGGGACTCGCGGGCGGTCGAACAGTCTGCCCGCAACATAAAGAAGTGCGCCCAGAATTCCGCCCGGCGAAACCGACGCTCCGCCTGCATAGAGAATGCCGAGAAGCGTGTAATCCTGGGTGAACGGCATCCTGTAATGCCAGACCGTGAAATGCTCCGGCGCGATGCGAATCAGGTACTGATTGTGCACGGCCGCATAGAACCAGACGGCCAGCCACGTCCCAAAAAAGACGGTGAGGAATGACTTCCACGATTCGCCGTCAACATCAGCGCGCAATGACTGGAACATTTAACGAGAAAAAGATTAGGGACGGCGGACATGGGCGCTCGTCGCTCGGAATGTTTGTGTGGAAACCATCTTAAAAATGGACCGCACAGCGGTCCGCCGTTCGCTCCGTCGCATGGTTAGGCCGGTTTGTGACGCCGGAGAAAGAATATCAGAATGCCCCAAATTAGACAGCCGACGATTACGGCTGGAATAAGCATCGCCAAAAGGACCTTCAGGAAGAAATATCGCATATCAGACTGGTCGAGATATAGCGCTCGCTTCTCCTGGAGGCCCTGCGTCGTGAGGTGATAAGAGCCCGGCGAATCGAACGTAATCGTGCCGATCGCCACCTGAAAAGCTCCGCCGCCCGTCTCCTTGTGCGTGGTCGGCCACTGACTTTCCAGCGAGACAATCGAGCCGTCTGGCTTTGTCACCGCTATGGTCACGCCTGGTGGCAAACCCGTAGGGAATGTCATCAACTTGCCTTGAAACGACGACTCGACCTGGCTCCAGAGAGTGTATCGGCCGGTTTTGGTAATGGTGAACGCGCTGTCGTCAGGAATGACCAATGAAATACCTGTCCCGGGAAGCAGTGAGAAGATGAGCCACGCCCCAGCGCCTGCCGCCACTACGCAAATCATTATGGGCCATTTGAGTGCCGACAGATTGCGCATGGGCCTAACGAGACTCAAGATCAGCGGCCGCGAGCCCACTGCAACCTGCCACGAAGCGGAAGCGTCGATGGCGAACACGCAAAATGTCAGTCGCAGGCTTGCTCGCGGTTCGCCGCATCGCGTGGTTAGGCCTCATCGGAACAGGCGCGACCAAAAGCTGCGTGGCTGAATGGCAAGGACCGATTCCGTCGCGAAACGACACAAGATCGTCTCAACTTCGTCCTTTGACTGATTATTGAGGAACCTCTTCTTCCCACCATGAACGAAGCACAGGTCAAACCGGTCCGCATTTTCGGTCCAAATAGCGATTTCTTCGGCGTCGCTCTGTCTCTTAAATATAATTGTCGGAAAGGTGACGCCATCCTCCATCGCAAGTCCTCTTGCGACCTCTTCGGCAAAGGGGAATTTGTGGAACGCTTCGACGAGCTTGTCTGCTGCGATCTCACCTCCCGGCCCGCTCTCGTCGACTGATGAGTCGACCAGCTGGACGGTGACATCATAGAAGTTCATCAGACCTAACGAGAATTAGACGTTATTCGTCTTTGAAGGCGTTGATTTCTTGCATCTACCACGATTCGTTGTCCTCTACTACCGGGCGGAACGCAATGTCTGCCCATTAGTCCGGATAGGCCTTGAATATCGCGGCGCGCATGGAGGCATCGGGGTCGCCGTAGAGGTAGAATTTTCCGGAAGGTTCGGTATCGGGGCCGAGGTTGGTCGGTTGAAGGAGATAAACTTTCTTCGTCGCCGGCTCGAACGCGACCACCTGCTGGGTTCCGCCGCAGTTGTGCGGGAAACAGCCGTTCAGCAGCAGCACGGTCCTGCCCTCGAACGTAGCGATCTGGCTCAGGCCCGAGGTTGCCATGGTGTGGGGATCGAACTTCGGATTCAGTTTCTTGAGAGAGGCGACCAGCTCAGGGTGTTTCTGAAAAGTCGCGAATGTCCGCGTTCCATATCGCTTGAACAGCGGCGCTTTCGGGTGCTCGTCCTCGGAAAGTTCGGCATCCTGGATGTTGCCTTTGAAGTTGGCCGCGTCAGCTTTCATGGCCGCTTCGGCGATCGTTTCAACTTTCGGCGTCTGCGCGCTTGCCGCGAGCGGCTGAACTAACGCGGCAAGGCAAAGGAGAGCCCAAATGTTTGCTAATCTACGGTTCATGGGAGCGGAGGATAACGGCGCGGGTTTTTCCGGGAAAGCCAATTTGCAACGACGTTCGGGGGCTGAATCTTGACGGCTTAAAGCCGTCAAGATTGAGAAGATAGAATTGCTCTAGGGGTGGCGACGGTCCCGCGTTTGTGGGATCGCCATAAGGTCGCTCGGACGCCGCAGCGCGGCGTCCCTACCAGGGCAGCTTCATGCCGAGGCTTTTCGCGAGGAAGGCCCATTGGTCGGTGGTCTCCTCGATGATCTTGCTCGTCGGTTTTCCGGCGCCGTGGCCAGCCCTGGTTTCGATCCGAATCAAGACCGGCGCGGGGCCGGCCTGGGCGGCTTGCAAAGCAGCCGCGTACTTGAAGCTGTGCCCCGGGAAAACGCGATCGTCGTGGTCGGCCGTGGTGACGAGGGTGGGGGGATATTTCGTGCCGGGCTTGATGTTGTGGAGCGGGGAATATTTGTAGATGGCCGCGAATTCTTCCGCGTTCTCGGACGATCCGTAATCGGATTTCCAGGCCCAACCGATCGTGAACTTCTGAAAGCGCAGCATGTCCATTACGCCGACTCCCGGCAGGGCGGCGCCCCAAAGATCGGGCCGCTGATTCAGGACCGCGCCGATAAGCAGTCCGCCGTTGCTCCGTCCGCTGATCGCAAGTTTCGAAGTGGAAGTGTACTTGTTGGAGATCAGCCATTCGCCTGCCGCGATGAAGTCGTCGAACACGTTTTGCTTGCGCAACTTGGTCCCGGCGAGATGCCATTCCTGGCCATACTCCCCACCGCCGCGCAGGATCGCCACCGCATAAACGCCACCCATTTGCAGCCAGGTCGCGACGCCAGGTGAAAAGGAAGGCGTAATCGAAACATCGAACCCGCCGTAGCCGTAAAGCATCGTGGGATTGTTCCCGTTTTTCTCGAGCCCTTTCCTGTAGGTGATGAACAGCGGCACCTTCGTCCCGTCCTTGCTCGAATAGAAAACCTGCTCGGTCGTGAACTCGTCCGATTTGAAATCGACCTTTGGCCGGAAAAGCGCCGTGCTCTGGCCGCTCTTCAGGTCGTAACGATAAATCGTCGTGGGCTCAGTGAAGCTGACGTAGGAATAAAAAGTCTCGGTGTCTTTGCGCTTCCCATGGAAACCGCTCGCGGTGCCGAGCCCGGGGAGCTTGATCTCGCCTTCCGGCTTTCCGGCAAGACCGAAAAGCCGGACTGTCGAATGCGCGTCCTTGAGGTAGCTGGCGATGAAACGATCGCCGACTACCTCCACGTCCTCGAGCTTGTCGGCCGCTTCTGGCACCACCGTCGCGATTTCGTCCGGCTTGGTGATGTCGATCGCCACGATCCGGCCTTTGGGCGCGGCCAGGTCCGTCTTGAACCAGAAGTGGTTGCCGTCGCAACCGAGAAAGCTGTAAGCGGCGTCCTGTTTGTTCAGGAGCTCGATCACGGCCGCGTCCGGTTTCTGGAGGTCCTTGTAAAAGATGCGGTTCTTCGAATCGGTCCCTTGCGAGACGTGGATGATGAGGAACCGGCCGTCTTCGGTCACCGTGCCGTTGAAGTTCCAATCCTTGTGGTCCTTTCGCTCGTAAACCAGCTGGTCTTCGGATTGCCCCGTCCCGAGCTTGTGGAAATAAACTTTGTGAAAATAGTTCGCCTGCTTGAGCTGCTCCGCGGAGGCCGGGGTGTCGTAGCGACTGTAAAAGAATCCGCTCCCGTCCTTTTTCCACGAGGCCGTCGAAAACTTCACCCACTGGACGTCGTCGCTCAGGTCTTTGCCCGTCTCGATGTCGCGGACTTTCCATTCCTGCCAGTCGGAGCCGGCCACCGCGATTCCGTAGGCCATCAGCTTGCCGTCATCGGTGACGTCGGTCCCGCTCAGCGCCACGGTGCCGTCGGCCGAGAGGGTATTGGGATCGATCAGGACTTTTCCTTCGCCGGGCAGCTTGTCGCTGGTATAAACGACGTTCTGGTTTTGCAGGCCGGTGTTCTTGGAAAAGAAATAGCGGCCGCCTTCGTGATACGGCACGGTGAACTTTTCGTAGTTCCAGAGCGCCGTCATTTTGTCGTTGATTTTCTTCCGTTCCGGGATGGCGGCGAGGTAATCGAAAGTGAGCTTGTTCTCGGCCTCGATCCATTTCCTGGTCGACTCCGAGTCCAGGTTTTCCAGGTCCCGGTAAGGATCGGCCACCTTGGTGCCAAAATAATCGTCGGATTGGTCGCTCTTCGGCGGCTGCGGATAAGCGATCTTCTCTTCGGCCGCGAAAAGCAGCGTGGTCAGGAGTGAGGCGGCGGCGAAGATCGACAAAGAGCGTTTCATAGAGCGAAACCGATAAAGCGGCTCGGCCCGGCGCGCAAACTGAAGGAAGATTTGCCCGCGAATGAACGCGAATTTGCGCGAATGGAACAGATCGGAAACAGCAGCAATCGACCGCGGATTACGCGGATGACTCGGATGGGGAATCAGAACTCTGCTTTGTCTTAATATCCGTGAAATCCGCGTAATCCGCGGTTTCCCTGCCGGCGGTTTGTAAACCGCCGCTCCTTGTCCTTCTATTCGCGCCTGTTCGCGTTCATTCGCGGGCAAAATCTTCTTAAGGAATGCGGAGCGCGTTTGGAATGCCGAGTTGCTGGTAATCCTCGGTCGTAAAGCCCGTTCCCAGGATAAGGCCGGTCCATGTTCCATCTTTCTTCTTCAAGAACACCCAGGCCGGATCGGTCGCGTCCTGGTCTTCTGGCGCCACTTTAACCCGGGCGAAATCGTCGGCGACCTGCTCGACGGTCACTGTTATCTTGGTCATCCCCGAGTTCGCCGCGACGTAACTCTTGGTCGCCGCAATGATCGCCGGCTTTTCATCCGCCGCGGAAAGGAGATTCGTCAGACCGACAACTACCGCGCAAAACAGAAGCAACTTTCTCATCAGCTTTCTTACCCCAGGGAGCGGCGGTTTGAAACCGCCGATGTCGTTGTCCCGGAGCGATGCCGAATCTTGACGGCTTAAAGCCGTCAAGATTTGGGCGGGTTGCATGCACACTGTAGCGGCGGTCTCGGACCGTCGAAAACGAATGAAGAAAAGCGGCGACGGTCTGAGACCGCCGCTACAAGGGAAAAGCGTCCACGGTCTGAGATCGCCGCTGCAAGGGCGGATAAGGGGGCGACGGTCTGAGACCGCCGCTACAGAAAGGCGATCGGAGATCGCAGCCGAGGCTATTCGCCGCCGGCGGGCAAATGGGCGGCTTTCCAATCCATGGCCATCCGGATCCGGGCCCGGCCGCTGGGATGATCGAAGAAGACAAATTCCTCGAGCGGAGTCGGGTCCAGCTTTCGGTATTCGCCTAATTTGAGGGCCACTTGCGCCATCCCATCCGGTTCCCGGGCGGTGTTGATGCTGAAGGCGTCCGCTTCCCGCTCCGTCACCCGGACCGCAGTGTTGATTACCGGAGTAAGAACAAAGAAGACGGTGGTGAAAATCAGGGAGAGGAGCGGAAGACCGGCGACGTCCGAAATGCCGCGGACGCCCCATCTTTCGCCCCACCGATACACGGCCACGGCGAAAAAGGCCCGGAGCGCCACGAACCCGAGAAGGAAGAACAGGCTGAAGTAGATGACGAGCTTGAAGCTGTGGTTCAAAATATAATGGCCCATTTCGTGGGCCATCACTTCACGGATTTCCGGCAGGGTGCAGCGCTTCAGTAGGTTGTCGTTGAGCGCGATCCGGGTGGTCCCGAGGAATCCGGCGACATTCGCGCTGACCCGTTTGGTCTGCCGCGAAGCATCCACTTCGAAAACCTGAGTGACCGGGATCTGGTTGGCGCGCGCCATGGCCAGGATCGGCTCGCTGATCGTCGGGTCGTTCAGCGGCTTATAGGTGTTGAAGATCGGTTCGATATAGACCGGCGAAAGCATGATGCCGAGCACGGTGAAAATGATTGCGACGATGGTTCCCCAAACCCACCAGGAGCGCGGCGCAACGCGAAAAACAGCGTAGAGCCCCATCAGGAGCAGGCTCGTTATGATCAGGTTCAGAATGACGAACTTCACCTGTTCGCTCATCCACTGGCCGAAATTTTGGTTCGCCATTCCGTAGGCGTGTTCCCGGACAAAACTTTCGTAATAGTGCAGCGGGAAGTTCAGAAGAAAGATGATGAGCAGAATCGGGATCGAATAGAGAAGGATCTGCATGGACTTGAACCGGGTGGTGCGTTCCGCGAAATCGCGCACTCGCGCCGAGATGCGTGAAGCCAGCAGAAAAATCGAGATCGAGGCCGAGACCAGGAAATTCCAGAGGATGAGCCAGTAGCCGCCTTCGAAGTAGGCGTCGGACTTCTGGCGCTTGTCCGGCGGAACGGTGTCGAGCCAGGCGCGCGTTGCCGTGGCGGGATCGGTGCCGGGTGCGATGGAAGGAGTGGGATAGGCGGACGGCGCAGGAGAGGGAGACGGGGGGGGCTCCTGGGCCAACGCGGGTGAAGCCGCCAGCAGCACGGAAAGAGCGAATAACAAAATCAGCACGAATGACTTCATACGGCGGCGAGGGTAAAGAAACGACAGACGGCGTCAATGAGAGTTACTACGGAGCGGGGCGCTCATGCGAATCGGGGTTCGAGCACGAGGACGAGGACGAGGACGAGTGCGAGGACGAGCAGGGGGACGAGGCAGATGGGGTGATGAGGAACTTCCTATTGGCGCCAGCCTTCGGTATGATGATTGGAACGCCATGACGCCCACGCAGTTTCGCAAGATCGCGCTGAGTTTCGCCGGTGCTTCGGAAAACGCGCACATGAATCATCCTGATTTCCGCGCCGGGGGAAGGATCTTCGCGACGCTTGGCTATCCGGACGCCGAACACGGCATGGTGGTCCTGCCACCGGAGGAACAAGCGAAGCTGA
Source organism: Chthoniobacterales bacterium (assembly GCA_035274845.1). Taxonomy (NCBI): domain Bacteria; kingdom Pseudomonadati; phylum Verrucomicrobiota; class Spartobacteria; order Chthoniobacterales; species Chthoniobacterales bacterium. The sequence goes on along the minus strand of DATENU010000015.1, from coordinate 353,086 downwards.
TCAAATCTCATCCGAAAGTCTTTGCGCCGGCTAAAGGCGCCTGGGGAAAGCGAGGGAGCACGACGGTGCGGCTGGAGCTCGTCGACAAGACGACATTGCAGCGAGCGCTCGAGCTCGCCTGGCGAAACAAATCGGCGAAGAAAGATCGCTAATCCTCAGGAGGCGTTTTCAAGCTGGCTTCTCGCCCAGCTCGATGATTTCAAATCGGACCAGGTCGCGCCAGTTCTCGGTCCACCGGTCGAAGAGCGCTGGATCGCTCGTTTCCATTAATTGGAAACAGCGACCGCCTTCTTTCTCCAGCCAGCTATCGATGTAAACCAATCCGTCCGGGAGCATCCGACCCCTGGCCCGGAAACGCTCGTAGATCTTCTCTTTCGCTTCCGGCGCGAAGTGCTCGATCACCATGTATCGATTCATGGGCGTTTTGCTGCCACCGTTGGATCGCCCAGCTTTTTGTTGAGAGCCACCGCGGTTTTCGTCAGTTCCTGGATTGTCTTCTCGTCGATCGCGTCTCCTGCGCGAAGTTCAAGCGTCGCCATCTCGTACTTGCCGCCCGGTTTAAGTCGCGGCTCAATTTTCCGAAGTCGCTGGCCCCGCCAAAATCCAAACAGCACCCGCTCATCCTCCGCCCGGATCAGCAGCAAAGGCCCGTTGGAAAAATAGACGAGATGGCCCCACTTGATGACTTCGTCGACGCCGGCCGCGCGGCGAACCGTTGCGCGAAGCTGCTCGACGCTCTTCCGGCGCCAACCGCTCAGCGCCGCAACATACTCATCCGGACTGGAGGCGGCCGGCGTTTTTTTCATGACCATGTTTCCTGAAAATAGCCCACCGCTTTAGCGCTGGGAATCTGGAAAGGAGAGCAGCCAAAGGCCCATCAGGGACGGAAAGCAGGGGCAAATTTGCGCATGAACGCAATCATGGTTTCTGCCATCCTGCGGGACTCGATGAAAGCGGCAACGTTCACCCAGCGCTGAAGCGCGGGGCTATTCTCGGCATTCCGCGGGCAGAAGAAATATTATCCCGGCGATTCCGCACTCGTTGTGGAATCAAAGATCGAATGTTCGGTGGTGATGAAGACACATGATTGAGAGAAATCGATGAAATGGGTTTCATCCTCCATTAGTTTCGCCATGACCTCCGAGCCCTCGGGCGACGCCATGGCGGCCTTAAGGTCTTCGACACTGTTCCACCAGACTTCAGTGATACCGTCGTAGGCCGGCGCCAGGCCACGCGACTTGAGGAAGACCTCGTTCAACTCGGGCGAGCAAGTGTGGCTCTGCACATAGCGGCGCGCGCGCATCGCTTCGGCCGCGTCCTTGACCTTGGGGCCGTGCGTGTTCAGCCAATAGTCGTAAAATTCTTCGGGCGAGATGTCGGCGCGCCGGCACAGGCAATAGACGAGCTTCACCATGGCGAGATTCTCGGGGACGATTTGGTAATCGAGGCAACACAAATCGCTGCGCGTCGTCAATCCGAAAACGCTCGTCAATCGTTGCTCGTTACCTCCTGAAAAGCCCAGCGCCTTAGCGCTGGGAATCTGGAAACGGGATCAGGCAAAATCCCTTCAGGGACGGAAGGAGCGCCAAATTTGCGAGGGGACCCAGTCATGGTTTCTGCCATCCCTTCGGGACTTGATCGAAAAGACAACGTTAATCCAGCGCTAAAGCGCTGGGCTATTATCAATTCGTCCCGAATGGGACGCGATCGGGATGACCTCAACGAAAACTTGCCCGCGCGACGTGGCTGCATCCTATTCCATCCGTGACAGACGGATTGAAGCTGGGGGTCAATATCGATCATGTGGCGACGCTGCGGCAGGCGCGGTATGCGACCATGCCGGAATCGAAGAATGCGGAGCCGGACCCGATTGCGATTGCCGGGATTTGTGAGCGAGCGGGGGCGCACGGGATCACGGCCCATCTGCGGGCGGACCGGCGGCATATTCTGGACCGCGACATCGAGCGGCTGCGCGAGAGCATCATGACGAAGCTGAATCTCGAGCTCGGCAACACGCCGGAAATCGTCGATATCGCGCTCCGGATTTTGCCGGATGAAATTTGCCTCGTCCCGGAGAAACGCCAGGAGGTGACGACGGAAGGCGGCCTGGACCTGGTGGCGAACCGGAAGGAGCTGGCCACGACCGTGAAGCGGTTCCAGTCAGCGGGGGTCAGGGTGAGCATGTTTATCGATCCGAAGCTGGAGCAGGTTGACGCCGCGGCGGAGCTGGCGGCGGACATGGTGGAACTGCACACCGGCAAACTCGCGAACGCGTTTACTGACAAGATCGCGCAACAGGAGCTGGAACGGCTACGCGCGGCCGCGGACGCGGCGGCCGGAGCCAAGCTTCAGGTGAACGCGGGCCACGGGATCAATTACCGGAACATGGCGCTCATTCTCAAGATTCCGCACCTGGTGGAATTGAACATCGGACATTCCATCGTTGCGCGGTCGGTGTTTGTTGGCTTTGAAACGGCCGTGCGCGAAATGCTGGCGCTGATGGAGAATTACAAAGGATAGTTCGAATGACGAAATCCGAATGACGAATGACGAATTAAGGACCAGCGGGGGTGGCAGACTTGTAGGGCAACCGCATCGGTTACCACCGTCGCGTTCGGCAGGCGGAGCGCCTGCCCTACAATCGTGTATTCGCAACCGATGAGCGTCCTGGGCATCGGCGTCGATCTGGTGGAGTGCGCGCGGATCGAGCATTCGCTGGAGCGATTCGGCGAACGGTTTCTCCATCGCGTTTTTACGGCGGGGGAGATCGAGTATTCGCAGTCGATGAAGTTTCCGGCCCGCCATCTGGCGGCGCGTTTCGCGGCCAAGGAAGCGGTCTCGAAAGCGTTTGGGACCGGCATCGGAAAAACGATGGGCTGGAAAGACATCGACGTTCACCGAAAACCGAGCGGCGAACCTTTCGTCGTTCTCGAGGGGGGCGCGAAGAAACTGGCGGAAGAACGCGGGATCGGCTCCGTCTGGGTTACGTTGAGCCATACCGAACATCACGCGATGGCGATGATCGTGCTGGAGGGCTTGTAGGCGGGCGCACCGCCTGCCGGTTTATGCGGTGGCAACCGGAGCGGTTGCCCTACAATTGGAAAAGCACGCGAAACGCTTGGCTGCTACTTCGTCGCCATTTCGTCTGCCCAGGCTGGTTTGTCGGCGGCGAACCGTTCCAAAAGGTGGTCGTAGTTGCGGATCAGTCTTTCTTCCGCCGGAACGAGCTCGTTGAGAAAAAGACTGATGGAATGGGTGAGGTCTTTTGCATAAGCCGGCGTCTCGCGATCGGAGCGCGGAGTGCTCAGGGAGCTGAGAAAGCCTTGATTATGTTTCTCGAGTGAATCCTGGAGCCGGTAGATGTCGGTGAGCGCAAGCACGAACCCGGAGGGAAGTTCCATCAGGGTGAAGGTCCCGGAGACCACTCGCCAGGCCGAATCGCGCAGGGGAGCGGAGTGGGGGCCGCTCTCGAAAAACGTGCCGGGATCCGGCGCGTTGTTTTTCACCGCGGCGGCATATTCGGCTTGGAGCTTGCGATGAAAAGGAAGGTAATTCTGCGACTGAAGAAGTTGTTTGTTCGCGGTGATTTCTTTCACGAACGCGGCCTTGGTGTCGGCCACACGCCTCACTTTGGCCTGGGATTTCTGCCAGTTGTCCACCCCAAGCGCGGCCAAAATACTGAGAACAATCATGATCGGCTGAATGATCAGTTGGGTGAGCCAGGGCCGGTCTTTCATGGTCGAATAGGAAGATTGGCAGCGAGCGTAAGAATTGAAAAGCCCGGCGTTGCGGTTTTGGGGAGAGCCATACGTGGGAGAGCAGGGGCGAGGTCTGAGACCGCCGCTACAGGACGGCGATGAGCGAGTTCGATTAGACGCAGCAGGCGATCGCACGGATTAAGTTGCTGGCGGAGGAGGAATCTTGACGGCTTAAAGCCGTCAAGTTAGTGCGCGGCAAGGAGCGCCGGATGAATCTTGACGGCTTAAAGCCGTCAAGTTTGGGCAAGCCACGGAGTGCCGGTTTGACGGTTTGAACCGCCGCTTAGCTATTGCGGCAATAAGACGTATTAGCGCCGGATGAATCTTGACGGCTTAAAGCCGTCAAGTTTGGACCGCGGCAAGGAGGCGTCTTACGGACAGCGTTTTTTGGGGGCGGTTTGGAAAGCGCGCTTCCTTGGAATTATTGGGCGCAATCTTCGAGGGAATCCGGATCGCCAGCGAGGAGCGCCAGCGCTTCACCGGCGAAATGCAACGAGCCGGTGATGAGGACGCGGTCGGGATTGGAGCGCGCGGATTCGAGGGCGGCGGTGAGCGATGGAGTGATGGAGGTCCGAGCCGGACTGGCGGTTGGGAGTGATGGAGTAATGGAAGAGATTATCTGCGCGGCTTCGGAGGGTGGAAGGGCGCGTTCGGTGCGGATTTGGGGGAGGAGGAAGCGCGCGGCGATAGGGGATAGTGCGCGGCAGATTCCGTTTAGGTCTTTCTCGCGTAAGACAGCGAGGATGATGGTGGCGCGCTCGTTGGGAAATTGTTCTCGCCAGGTTTTGGCGAGGACGCTTGCGCCAGCGGGATTATGCGCGCCGTCGATCACGATGCGCTCGTCCCAGCGCTGAAAGCGGGCGGCCCATTCGACGTTGGCCAAGCCGCGAACAATCGCGTCATCAGTAACGGAGACGTTGCCGGCGCGTAGCGCGGCGATTGCGAGCGCGGCGTTTTGCTGCTGATGACCGCCGGCCAGGGCAACGTCGAACCAGCGGTCGGAGATCGCCGTTACAAATTCCAGCGGAGAATTGCATTCGACTGCTCGGGCGCGGATCACTTTTTCAGCGGCCGGGTCCTGGATCGCCGAAACCACGGGTCGATTCCCTTTGATGATGCCGGCCTTTTCCGAGGCGATCGCTTCCAGAGTATGGCCGAGCCATTTCTCGTGGTCGTAGCCGATGGGGGTAATGACGGAAACCACCGGTGTGATGGCGTTGGTGGCATCGAGCCGTCCGCCGAGTCCGGTCTCGAGGACGATCAATTCGCAGCCGCATTCCTTGAAGTGAATCAGAGCCAGCGCCGTGGTGATTTCAAAAAAGGTGGGATGCGGGTCCCAGCTCGCCACGAGTTCCCGAATCAGATTGAGACCGGCCGCGACTTTTTCCTCGGCAATCATTTCGCCATCCACTTTGATTCGCTCGCGGTAGGTGACGAGGTGAGGGGAGGTAAACAGGCCGGTGCAAAATCCCTGGGCCCGGCAGATCGAATCGATCATCGCGCAGACCGACCCTTTGCCGTTGGTGCCGGCGACGTGGATGATGCGTTGATTTTTCCCCGGGACCTTCAGCTCGCGAAGAAGGCGCTGGACATTCTCGAGCCCGAGCTTGATCCCGAAACGCTGGGTGCCGTAAAGCCAGCCGAGCGCTTCAGGGTAGGACGGAGAAGGTCGCGGCACCGGGGCCTCTCCCACGTTCACTGCGTGGTGGAAAAGAAAGTGAGGAACTGGCTGATCTGCGCCCGCAATCTTTTGCGATGGACGATCAGGTCGATCAGCCCGTGTTCTTCCAGGAACTCCGCGGTCTGAAATCGTTCCGGCAAATCCTGGTGCGTCGTTTCCTTGATGACGCGCGGCCCGGCGAAACCAATCATGCTTTTCGGCTCCGCCAAAATGACGTCGCCTAACGAGGCGAAGCTGGCCATGACTCCGGCGGTGGTGGGATTGGTGAGGACGGAAATGTAAGGGAGACGTTCGCAGGCGTGCCGGGCGAGGGCGCCGCTGGTCTTGGCCATTTGCATCAGGCTGAGCATGCCTTCATACATGCGCGCGCCGCCGGAAGCGGAAACGATGACAACGGCGCAGCGGTGAGCGGTCCCATACTCGATCGCGCGGGTGATCCGTTCGCCGACGACCGACCCCATGGTCGCGGCCAGAAAACTGAAGTCCATCACCGCGATCGACACCTTGTAACCGTCGATCATTCCGTGCCCGCTCAGGACCGCATCGGTCAGGCCGGTGGCGTCCTGATATTTTTTGAGCCGGTCCTTGTAAGTGGCCATTCCCTGGAACTGGAGGGTGTCCACGGAACGAAGGTTGGCGTCCCGCTCCACGAAAGTGTCGGCATCGAGCAGGCTCTCGATCCGTTCGCGGGCGGACTGGGTGAAATGATAATCGCAATGCGGACAGACGCGCTGGTTCTGGGCCAGCTCGATCTCGTGCACGACCTCCTTGCAACCCGGGCATTTTTGGAAAAGCCCCTGCGGAATATCGCCGCGGCGTTTCTTGCCGCCACCACCGCCAATAGGAGGTCTTTTGAAAATAGCCATGGATAATCAGGCGCGGGCCGCGGTGGCCGCGTAAACGGAAAGCGCCCCGCCCCGTTTCAGGACCCGGGCGCATTCGCTCAGGGTCGAGCCGGTGGTTAATACATCGTCGATCAGAAGCACATGCAACCCTCGCACGTCCCGGTTTTTTCGTAAACGAAACGCGTCGCGCAAATTTTCCATGCGTTCGGAGCGATCATAGGCGGTCTGGGTGGTGGTGTAGCGGATCCGTTCCAGGAGCGGGCGAACCGGAAGGCCGGTCCTTTGGCCGAGCAATTCGGCCAGGAGCGCGGCCTGGTTGAAACCGCGCTCCCGTTCCCGGGCCGGATGAAGCGGAACCGGGATCAGCAAATCGAACTGCCGTCCGTGGAGCCGGGGATCGTGGAGGGTTTCACCGAGCCAGTTCGCGAGCGGGTGACGCAGATAACGATGATGTCCGTACTTGAATTCGTGGACCAGTTTGCGAACCAGGCCCCGGCTCCGGTAGGCCGCGACGGCGGAATCGAAATGCAAGGTACGATGCTCGCAATTGGCGCAGCTGAAGGTCTGGGTGATCGCGCCCGTAAAGGGCTCCGAGCATTTCGCGCAGAAGGGGGCGACGATGCGCGGCGCTCGTTTGCGGCAGGGTTCGCAAATGTATTCGGTCCGCTCAACTTCGCTCGAGCAGACCACGCACGCGGCCGGGTAAAAGAGCGAACAGAGCGCGGGGAGGGGATTAACGTTCGCGAGCATATCTCAACCACACCCTAAGCAGAGCCCAGGTGCCCAGGCCAATGCCCAAAGGCACGATCCCAATCTGGAGGTTCTTGCCCAGCCAGGGCAAGGCGAGAATCTCGCGGTGCGCGATCTTGCCGAAGGCGCCGGCGGCAAAGATCCACCCGGCGTGGAGGCCGATCGGGAGCCAGAGCGATTGGGTCCGCAATCGCGCTTCCGCCAGGATCCAACCGATAAGAAACAGGGTCGTGAATCCGGCCAGGAGCAAAAGCGGCTCGGCGAATTGATCCAGGGAATGCGCGATCGAGACAAAACCTGAGGTCCAGGTGACCACCGACGTCATTTCCTCCGGAGCCTTGAGAAAATGGACGATCGAGAAAATGCCGGCGCTCAACAGGCTGGCGACAAGCGGCCGGCTGCCGCGGAGGAGGACGCCGAGGAATAATCCGCGAAAGAGCGGTTCTTCGATCAACGGAACGATCGCAGTGGTGAGCGCAACGCTGGCGATGGCCAGCCAGGGAATATCGGCGCGGAGCCGGTAGATGCCGGCGAACAGCAGGACAATTCCGCCGCAAAAGAGCGGAACAGCCGCGAGGAGAAATCCGGCCATGGCATCGCGGGCGCGATGCGGGTTGCGAACCAGCCCAAGATCCCGCAGGCCGCGGATGCGAAGCGAGCGCAAAAGCGGCCAGAGAAAAAGAATCGCGCCGATCATGAGAGCGCGATGGAAAAATGCCTCGAAATCAAACGTGGCGAGCACGGGGAGAATTCCGTGCGAGGCGAGCCATTGCGCGCCCCAGAAGAGAAGGGGGGCGGCGAGCGCCCCGAAGAGAATGGTGGCGGCGAAATAGCCGAGCAATCTGGCTGCGTCTTTCAAGAGGCTAATGTAAGATTCCCGGCGGATGCGGAGTCAACACATATGGAAGGAGAAGGACGGCGACGGCCGGAAACGCGAAGTGCGCGTGACGAAGTTCGGCGGAGCCTGGCGTTTCCAATCGAAATACACGGATGAAAGCGACTGGACGTATTACGATCGTCCGTTGCTCGATGATTTGCTGGCGCTCAAGGACATCGTTTTCCGGAAATATCAGCGGCGCAGAGCCTCTTCGGAGGACCTGGATTCGATCGAGAAACTGCTGCGCACGTATGCGCGGGAGGAATAAGTCCTAAACGACGTAGATGAGCTATCAGAGGAAGCGTGGCTGCTAAACCAAAACGCGCGCGATTGGACATGGTTCTCGTCGAGCGGGGGTTTTTCCCGAGCCGTGAGCAAGCGCAACGCGCCATCATGGCCGGCGAAGTGAAGGTAGGGGACGCAGTCGTCGACAAGGCTTCCGTTACCGTCGCCCAGGACGCGCCGGTTTCAGTGGAGGCGCAGTCGCGCTACGTGGGCCGCGGCGGCCTCAAACTCGAGGGGGCCCTGGAGCACTTCGGGCTCGATGTTGCCGGAACGACCGGGCTCGATGTCGGCGCTTCCACGGGCGGGTTCACGGATTGTTTGCTCCAGCACGGCGCGACGAAGGTTTACGCGATCGACGTTGGACATGGGCAACTGGCCTGGAAAATCCGGAACGATCCCAGGGTTGTTGTCCGCGAGAAACTGAACGCGCGCTTTCTGAGCCGCGCCGATGTTCCCGAACCGATCGGCCTCTGCGTCATCGATGTTTCTTTCATCTCGCTGACTTTGATCTTGCCGGCCGTCTTCGAGTTGGTAACTCCCAACGGTGTGATCCTGGCCTTGATCAAACCGCAATTCGAGCTTCAGGCTTCGGAGGTGGCCCGCGGCGGAATCGTGCGCGATCCGGCTTTGCATGAGAAAGCGCAAAATAAGATTCGCGATTTCGTGCTCAATGCGGGACACAATGTGATTGGTTTGGCTGCCTCCAGGATCACGGGCACGGATGGCAACCAGGAATTTTTCATATGCGTCCGAACAAAATCGGCCTGATCGCGCACACCGGGAAGCCGGGTGTGGCGGAATTGACCGGCACCCTGGTGAAGGAATTTGAGCGCGTCGGTTTGTCGGTTTTGCTCGAAGCGGACACCGCCGATCTGGCCGGAATGAAACCCGGCCGCAGCATTCCGGACCTGGGCCGCGAAACAGACCTGCTGGTTGTTCTCGGTGGAGACGGGACGATTCTTCATCTCGTCGGACAGCTCGGCGACAACATCAAGCCGGTCTTCGGAATCAACATGGGCGCGCTCGGGTTTCTGACCTGCGCGAACTCCGCCGCCTACGTCGAAGCGGTGGAATCGATCGCGGGCGGAAGGATGGTTTTTAGCGAAAGAACCCTGTTGAACGTCGAGGTGAAAATTCCCGGCCAGGCGAGCACGGCCATGACCGGTCTCAACGACGTTGTGCTGAGCCGCGGTGAAGTTTCGCGGCTGGTCCAGTTAAAGGCGAGCGTGAACGGCGAACCGCTCACCGAATTCAACGCTGACGGTTTGATTGTCGCCACGCCGACCGGATCGACCGCCTATTCGCTCTCCGCCGGCGGCCCAATCCTGGCGCCGGAGTCGGGCGCGTTTGTGATCACGCCGATCTGTCCGCACGTCCTGACCAACCGATCGATCATCGTGGGCGAGGACGCGCTCATCGAAATTGAAGTCAGTGAACGAGAGTATCCTGTCTTCCTGACGGTGGATGGCCGGGAGCCGCTTCGGATCGAGACCGGGACGATCGTCGGGATCAGGAAGTCCGGCCACGTTTTGCCCCTGGCTTCGCTGCCAGGTGTCTCTTTCTTCGGAGTGGTCCGGCAGAAACTAAAATGGAGCGGGAGTAACATATGAGCATGGCCGTCATTCACGCCCACAGCGATTCGGTGTTGGCGCTACGAATCGTGTTCAGCATTCTGCTCGCGATCGTTTTCTTCAGCGGCCTTTACATCTTCCGCATCCGCAAACGTCTCTTCGATCGCGATCCGCAAGTGACCGGCGATCATTACGGCGCCCGCAACCTGCGCCTGTGGCAGGTCATCCTGGTCTGGATCCTGGCCATGGATCTTTTGATCATGGCGCTTTGGAAGCTGTAGCAACCTCTCCGGCAGGATGGAGACGGCCTGCCCTCAGGCCGTGGAGCCAAGGCATGAAGCAGGAAAGCGAATACGCTGCAGAATTCTGCAGCAGAGCCTAACCTCTCCGGCACGAAGGCGTGCCAGCTCCATTGCGCGGCGCTTATTGCAGATTGTAAACGTCCACCACTGCGGTCCCGGCTTCTCCGGTAGCGCTGCCGACCACGGCCGTGAACGCTCCCCCAGCGACGAAGGTCACGATCGCTGCCTCATTGTCGTTCGTTGGCTGCAGAGTGGTGTCGACAATATCCTGTTCCTGGGTGTCCCGCCAATTGTTGTTCGAGGCGATCAGGGTCCCCGCGGCATTACGCAATTCAATCACTGGATCCGGCAGCGCGTTGGTCACGCCGAACGCGGAAAGCGACGGGCCTAGTGCTCGCACAATAATTCTCGTGCCCACCTGGCCTGTGCCGCCCACGTTGAAGCCGGCAATCAAAGTGTTGTCGCCACCCTGGACCAGTCCGCGGGTGCTCACGTTGAGCAGGACATGCGGGGCGGGCTCGATGGCGACGAACGCCGGCGTGTTGAATTCGCTGGAGAAAATGTTGCTGCGCGACCCACTCGCGGTGTAGCGGAACGTGCCGCCACTTCCATTGTCCGCCACGACGAGCGTGCCCCCTCTTTCAAAAGCCAGGCCATACGGGCGGCTCAAGTCGGATGCAAACGTGGTCCGCGACCCGTCCGGCGCGAATTTGAGGATCGTTCCGTCTTCCGAAATCGCCACGAAAACATTGTCCGCGCTGTCGATGGCGATGCCCGCCGGAAAGTTGAGGCCGCTCGCGAAAGTCTCCTTTGTTCCATCGGGGGCGATTTTGTAAACCTGGCCGCCGGAGAAGCTCGTGGAGAAAAGGTTTCCCCCGCTATCAAACGCCAGACTCGAAGGGTTTCCGAGGCCGGTAGCGAAAGTCGTCCGGTTTCGAACCCTGTCGTACTTAAGAATATTGCCGCTGCCGGACTCCGCGACGTAGAGATTACCCGCCGGATCGAACACCAGGCCGTTCGGGGCACTGAGTCCGGTGGCATAAGTGGATGCCGTCGCGTCGGGAAGGGTAAACGTCACGATCTGGCTGCGCCCTGGGTCCGACACGTACACTTTCCCCAGGCCGTCGCAAACGATGCCCTTGGGATTGCTCAATCCGCTGACGAACGTGGTCGGGGTTCCGCCGACCGGTCTGAAGCGCAGGATATTGGTCTCGTTGGTCTCCAGAATGTCGTCGGCGGCCGCGCGAACAGTGGACGCCGCGAAAGGAAGTGCCGCGAGCGCCGTCAAGGCCAGCAGGCAACGCAAGAAAGTCGTTTTGGTCATGGTGTGAAAGTTCCGAGCAGGCAATGTCCTAAGCAAAGGGCGCTCGTCAACCGTCCGATCTTGGAATGCATCGAGCGTAAAAAATACCCGATCTCGGTTTTTTGCCGGTTGGATACTTCCGGGAGGGCCGGCCGGCGGCGTTATTCCGCAGGCTTGATCGCCGCAATCACCGGCTCCGCGCCGCCGTTCATGGAAAACATCGAGAAGTAGGTTTTCCCGTCCGGAGTGAAAATCGTGTATTCCATGAACCCGAGATCGGTGGTGACCTTCGCCTTGTACGCCTTGTGGCCGGCCACAGTTGTTTCTTCCGGGGCGCCGCTTTTGGTGGCCTCCATTTCCTGCATGTCCAGCAGGGCCATTTTCGTCAGGTTCGCTTTTGCCGAGGCGTCATCCGTGATCCCCGCACTGGCGGGGAGCGCCTTTATGGAAAGGTCGGCCTCGCCGCCGCCGGCCATGAGCTGAAGCCTGGGCGCGCCGGCCAGGTCGCCGGCCTCGATCCAATCCGCTTTCCAACCCGACGGTAGATCGATCGTGAATACGGGTTTGTCCTTGGGAAATCCGACCGATTCCGCTCGGAGCGACGCACCAAATCCGCTCGAGAAGAGAACCAGAAGCGCCGTCGAAACCCCTATTTTCATCGAATCAAGTCGTTCAGGAACGCTCCTGGCAATCCTGGACGCCGGAGCTTTCCTTTCTTTTTGATATTCGAACCCGGCAGATTTTGCCATGATCAAATTCGTGGCGATTGTCTGACGTGCGGGTCGCGGCCATCTACGATATTCACGGCAATCTTCCCGCGCTCGAGGCGGTCCTCGCTGAGATTCGCCAGGTAAACGCCGACGAGATTGTCGTGGGCGGCGACGTCGTTCCGGGCCCGATGCCGCGCGAGACGTTGGATCGTCTGCTCGATCTCGATCTTCCCGCCCGGTTTCTTCAAGGCAACGGCGATCGGGTGGTGCTCGGCGCCATGCGTGGCGAAGAGCCGGGTGAAGTGCCGGAACCATTCCGGGAACAGATTCGCTGGAATGCCCGGCAATTGACCGCCGCACACCAGAAAGTGCTGGCGACGTGGCCGAAGACAATCCGGATGAAAGTGGAGGGGTTAGGGGACGTCCTCTTTTGCCACGCCACGCCGCGGAACGACACCGACGTGTTCACCCGGTTGACGCCCGAGAAAAGACTGCTGCCGCTTTTTCAAAATCTCGACGTCGATTTTGTCGTCTGCGGTCACACTCACATGCAGTTCGAACGAATAATCGGCGGGGTGCGGGTCATTAACGCCGGCAGCGTTGGGATGCCGTTCGGAGAACCAGGGGGCTACTGGGTTCTTCTCGGGCCTGAGATTCAACTCCGGAATACGTCCTATGATCTCGCCAAAGCAGCGGAGCGCATTCGGACGACCAGCTATCCGCAAGCTTGCTCCTTTGCGGACCGAAACGTTTTTGGGCCGCCGTCCGAAGCAGAAATGCTCGGAGCCTTTGGCAGGGTTGAGCTCAAATAAGGTGGGGGATATGCCCGCCGAAAGACTTTTCGCCGAACAGCCTGATGGGCGTTGCGAAAAGCGATTCGGGGAGTATATTCGGCGATGAACGTAGAAACTCCCGCAGAACATCGAGCGCTCTCCGGTTTTCACTGGGTAACGGCTGCCCGTCGAGGTTTGGGATTGTTGGCCGCCAAGCGGGTGGTCTTTCTGTTGCTGGTCCTGGGTGCGGGATTGCTGATGGTTCAGCCCGCTGAGGGCCGTTCCTTCGGTTTTGAAAGGACCGGTAACCTTGCTCAGGTACAAGCGGGCCACACTGCAACTTTACTTCAAGACGGCCGGGTGCTTGTCGTTGGAATCAACGGCAGCGCCGAACTCTATGATCCGGCAAGCGGGACATGGGCGGCAACCGGTAGTCTTCTTCAGTCCCGGTCGGGGTTCACAGCCACGCTCCTTTCCAATGGCAAAGTTCTTGTGGCAGGCGGGTTCTACCAATCCGGGCTCACCACCGCAGAACTTTACGATCCGGCTACCGGCTCATGGACGATGACCGGCAGCATGGCGGTCCCTCGCTATGCACACACGGCAACACGATTGCCCGACGGCAAAGTCCTTGTGGCAGGAGGTATTCCGCAGCCCTCCCAGTGGTGGCAGTTTCACCCCACCAACGCGAGCACGGAGTTGTATGATCCGGTCAGCGGCACTTGGACCAGGAGCGGTGACCTCCAGCGCAGCCGCGAAAGTCACACGGCGACATCGCTGTCTAACGGCAAAGTCCTCGTGGCAGGAGGTCAAAGCGGGGGATTTTCGGCTGGTCTTTACGTTGCGCCCGTTGCGGAACTCTATGATCCGGCAAGCGGGACCTGGTCCTCAGCCGGCTTGATCCCGAATTATTATTCCATAGGTCACAGGGCAACGTTGCTTCCTAATGGTAACGTGTTGGTGACGGGCGGTTACCTTAATAAAGCGTCTTTGTACGATCCGGTTAGTAACACCTGGGCGGAGACCATGGGGATGTCCGTTTCCCGCAGTTATCACGCAGCGGTGTTGCTGCCTGACGGCACGGTGCTCGTCAGCGGTGGAGGCGGCATTACCGCGAAAGCCAGCGCAGAACTCTATGACCCGGCGACGGGTACTTGGACGGCCACCGGCAGCCTTAACGAGGGTCGTAGTGCTCACACAGCCACGTTGCTGCCCAACGGCAGGGTGCTTGTGGTTGGGGCAAGTGAGACGAGCGCTCTCGCGAGCGCCGAGCTATATGGGCCCAAGCCTACACTGCTCAACATTTCCACGCGGGTAAATGTCCAGGCAGGAGACAACGCCATGGTCGGCGGATTCATCATTACCGGGACAGAGCCGAAGACCGTGATCGTCCGTGGGATTGGACCCTCGCTTGGTGTGCCTGGAGCGCTCGCCGACCCGAATATCGAAGTGCATGGTCCTTCCGGCGAGCTTCTCGCAACCAACGACAATTGGGGTGACGCGCTGACCAGACAGCAAATCATCGATAGCGGGCTGGCTCCAACCAATGATTTGGAATCGGCGCTTTGGGGAGTGATCAATCCCGGGGCTTACACGGTAATTGTGCGCGGCAAGAATGAGGCAGCGGGCATCGGCCTGTTCGAAGCCTATGATCTCGGTGAAGCAGAGGATTCGAACCTCGGTAACGTCTCGACGCGCGGCCCCGTCCAAACGGGCGACAACGTTCTGATTGGCGGATTTATTGTTGGAGGAGGGACGGAAGGTTGGACCGCGAAGGTAGTGGTGCGCGCGATTGGACCATCGGCTCCGATCTCAGGCGCCCTGGCAGATCCTACCTTGGAGCTGCGAGATGCCAGCGGGACGCTGCTAGCTTCCAACGACAACTGGAAGACGCAGCCGGATGGTAGCAGTCAGCAAGCCGAAATCGAAGCGACCGGTCTTCAACCTGCCAACGATTTGGAATCAGCGTTGCTTCAAATTTTCCCAGCCGGCAGTTACACGGCCATTGTCCGCGGCGTAAACAACACAACCGGCGTTGGCGTGATCGAGGCTTACAACCTGCCCTAGTGTTTTTAGTTGCGGAAAAAGATCGTGGAAGGCACCCTCGACACGTGACTGCAGAAGCCCCCGCGGCAAAGCGTGAGCCCCCATTTCGCCCTCAATGGTTGGCCCCTTGCCTCAGATGCCTGCGGGATGCGGTGAAAAAGCGGGGCGCGCTTCTATTGTTTGCCTCGGCCTTTCTGGTCGCGCAGCCGTGCCGAGGCGCGGCTTCTGATGGTTTTGAGAACACCGGGAACCTCTTGATCGCCCGCTCTGCGCCCACCGCGACCTTGTTGCCCAGCGGCAAGGTGCTCATAGCAGGTGGCTTTCATTACGAGGATAACTATCCAACGCGGTTCTTTGTTACGAGTGCTGAACTGTACGATCCGGCGAGCGGAACCTGGAGTGCCACCGGAAGCCTCGAAACCGGCCGCTGCGGTCACACCGCGACGTTGCTGCCCAACGGCAAGGTGCTCCTCGCAGGAGGTCAGACGGACTCTTCGATCCCTACCACCAACTCCGCGGAACTCTACGACCCAGCAACCGGGACATGGACGACTACCGGGAACCTCGTGAAGCCCCGCGTAGGCCACACAGCGACATTGCTACCCAATGGCAAAGTGCTCGTGGCGGGAGGCGGTACTCTTTACGGGCCCGCTATGAACAGTGCGGAACTGTACGATCCGGCGACCGGGACCTGGACGGCGACTGGCAGCCTCGCTGGGGGCCGCAGTGGCCACACGGCGACATTGCTGCCCAGCGGCAAGGTGCTCGTGGTGGGAGGTGTGACCACAGAACCGTCCTATCGCGAGATAGCTACCGCGGAGCTGTACGATCCGGCCAGCGGAGTCTGGACGGCGACCGGCAGTCTCACGGCGGAACGCAGTGGCCACACAGCGACATTGCTGCCCGGCGGCAAAGTGCTCGTCGCAGGAGGCGGTAACGGTAGCAGCGGATGGCTCTCGAGAGTGGAGCTTTTCGACCCGGCAAGCGGCACCTGGGCACCGGCCGGCAGTCTCGTTAACCCGCGCTTTGAACCAACGGCGACGCTCCTGCCCAGCGGCAAGGTGCTCTTTGTATCAGATGGATTTAGTCAATTCTCCCCTCCAATAAACGCCGAACTCTACGATCCGGTGAGCGCGAGTTCGACGGCGACCGGCAGCCCCTTCACCATGCGTTGGGAACACACGGCCACCTTGTTGTCCAGCGGCAAGGTGCTTGTCGCAGGAGGTACTTTGGGCCCTGTTAGTTTAGCAAGCGCGCAACTTTACGGGCCCAAACCCGGTTTGCTCAACATTGCCGCGCGGGTGCATGTCCAGACTGGCGACAATGCCATGATTGGCGGATTCATCATTGCGGGGACGCAGCCGAAGGCCGTGATCGTTCGTGCGATCGGACCTTCCCTGTCGGTGCCCGGAGCGCTGGCGGATCCGGTCATCGAAATTTATGATTCTTCCGGGGTCCGGACCGACACCAATGATAACTGGAAGGACGCGCCCAGCCGCCAGGAAATTATAGATAGCGGGCTGGCGCCGAGTAATGATCTGGAGTCAGCCCTTTATAGCGTGATCAATCCCGGCAGTTATACCGTCGTGGTCCGGGGTAAGAACAACGCTGCTGGTATTGGTGTGTTCGAAGTCTACGACTTGGACGAAGCAGCCGATTCCAGGCTGGCCAATGTCTCGACGCGTGGCGTGGTGGAGAATGGCGACAGCGTGCTGATCGGCGGACTGATTGTCGGGGGGAACAACGGCGCCGGCACGGCCAAAGTGCTGGTGCGCGCACTTGGACCATCGGTTCCGGTAGCGGGCGCCCTGGGGGATCCCACCCTGGAGCTGCATAATGGCAGCGGCACCCTGATAGCTTTCAACGACAACTGGGGGGTGCGCCCTGACGGCAGCGATCAGTCCGCGGAAATCCTAGCTACGGCTCTGATCCCCACGAATGAATTGGAATCGGCTCTGCTCGAAACTTTCCCGGCCGGCAATTACACGGCCATTGTCCGCGGCGTAAACAACGCGACCGGCGTGGGCTTGATCGAGGCTTACAACCTGCCCTAGTTCCGGGGCGTTCGTCAGGCGTTCGGCTGCCTCTGGTAGTCCTTCCGAAACAGCCTGTTTGGCCGTTGCGAAAGGCTATTTGGGGAGTATGTTCAGCGATGACCGTAGAAACTCCCGCGGAACCTCCATCGCCCTCCAGTTTTCCTTGGGTAACGGCTGCCCATCGAGGTTTGCGAGTGTCCAAGCCGATCGCATTCCTATTGATCCTCTTGAGCGCCGGCCTGGTATTCGTCCAACCATGCAGCGGCGCTGCCTTTGGTTTTGGGTTCACGCGGAGCCTCCTGACCGCACGCACTCAGCACACGGCGACGCTACTTCCTGATGGAAGGGTGCTGGTCGCGGGTGGAGCTGGCACCAACAACCCGGGCATCAATATTCTCGCGACCGCAGAACTCTACGATCCGGCAAGCGCAACATGGACCAGCACCGGCAGCCTCCGGATGGGGCGGCGGCAGCACACAGCCACATTGCTGGCCAACGGCAAGGTGCTCGTCGCAGGTGGAATTGGCGTCGACGAGGACGATCTCACCAGCGCAGTGCTCTACGACCCCGCGACGGGAATCTGGACGACTACCGGCAGTCTCTCCGGCGCCCGAAGTCAGCACACCGCAACGTTGCTGCCCAACGGCAAGGTGCTCGTCGCGGGTGGTATTCATTACGGATCGGGTTATGGCGGCGGATCCACGCTCTGGACCGCGGAATTGTACGATCCAGCCAGTGGTACCTGGACATCGACCGACCGCCTCGCCACCGGACGCTTCCTCCATACGGCGGAATTGCTACCGAATGGCAAGGTGCTTGTCGCGGGAGGCCTAGAGGAGGGCATCAACCTCAACACTCTCGCGAGCGCGGAACTGTTCGATCCGGCCAGCGGAACCTGGACGGCGACTGGCTCTCTCGCCACGGGACGCTTTTCTCATACAGCAACGTTGCTGCCCGATGGCAGACTCCTCGTTGCCGGAGGGGAACACTTTTTCCAAAGCGGGCAAAATATTCTCGCGAGCGCGGAACTGTACGATCCCGCTAGCGGCACCTGGACAACGACGGGGAGCATGGCCAACGCTCGAATTACTCACCGGGCGAGTTTGCTGGCCAACGGCAAGGTGCTCGTCGTCGGAGGATACAAACAAGGAGGCATCCTTCTCAACAGCGCGGAATTGTACAACCCGGCGACCGGGACCTGGACAGCGACCGGGCCCCTTGGCGTCGCCAGGCCTTTCTTTACGGCGACGTTGTTGTCCAACGGCAAGGTGTTAGTCGCCGGGGGCGGGTGGTTAGGGTACGGCACCACCTATTACGATTACGCGGAACTGTACGAGCCAATACCTACGTTGCTGAACATCTCCACCCGTGTGCGGGTGGAAACAGGTGACAACGCCATGATCGGCGGATTCATCATTACCGGCACAGAGCCCAAGACAGTGATCGTTCGCGGGATTGGACCCTCGCTCGGCTTGCCGGGGGCGGTCGCCGACCCAACCATCGAAGTTCACGGTCCTTCGGGCGAGCTCCTTGGCGCCAATGACAACTGGGGTGACGCCCTGACCAGACAGCAAATCATCGATAGCGGGCTGGCGCCGGCGAACGATTTGGAATCGGCGCTTTGGGGCGTGATCAATCCCGGGGCCTATACGGTCATTGTGCGGAATAAAAACGGCGCCCCGGGCACCGGCCTATTCGACGCCTACGATCTCGATTATGCCGCTGACTCGAAACTGGCTAACGTCTCAACGCGCGGGCTTGTCCAAACGGAAGACAACATCCTCATCGGCGGGTTTATTGTCGGGGGAGGGACCGAAGGCTCGATGGCGAGGGTGTTGGTGCGCGCCGTAGGACCATCGGTTCCCGTAACGGGACGCTTGGCGGATTCCACCCTCGAGCTGCGCGATGCGAGCGGGACCCTGCTCGCTTCCAACGACAACTGGAAGACGCACCCTGATGGCAGCAGCCAGCAAGCCGAAATCGAAGCGACAGGTCTTCAACCTGCCAACGATTTGGAATCAGCGTTGCTCCAAACTTTCCCAGCCGGCAATTACACCGCCATTGTCCGCGGAGTAAACAACACTACCGGCACAGGGTTGGTCGAGGTTTACAACCTTCCGTAATGTTTTTGATCCGAGCCTCGTTCGACGCGAGAAAGCGGACTTAACCATCAATGTTCCTCCATTTTCCCATGTTAGTTAGATCGGCTGCCACGGCTTGCGCCATCATCGTAGCGGTCGCCCAGGTCATCGCCGGGAAGCCGGCAGAGCCAGCGAGCGTCGTTTACACGGTCAGCAGCAAAGCGCCGGTGCTGGATCGAACTGCCGCGAAACTGTTTTCCGACGAATATCGGGTTGTCACAATCAAACCAGGCGGGGAGTTTGTTCCCGCGCGGGTAAAAGGCAACGACGTCTATTTCGGATACTACGATCCGCGCCCGATGCGCGAGACGAAAACGCCAGCCAAAGCCGCCGTCGGTTTCATCATTACCGCCGAAGGTTACGTAAAAGACCTGAGAGTGTTGGAATCGACTGACCCGCGGGTCGCCGATCACGTGATCAACCAGATACAGATGCGCCGCTTCGTGCCCGCCAAATATCGCGGCGTCGCTGTCGCCAGCCTTGAGTACAGGGGGGCGCATTTCGGGCCGGTGAATGACAAAGACAGCAGCATGTTCAAAGACGGTATGGGCATCATGGGCTACCGGGATCGGTAGCCGCCAGCCGGACATTCCTCGAGATCTGGGCGTGAATCGACCGCCTCGGGATTCCGGAAAGGGCGCCGCCTAAGCCGGATTTCGGCTTCTTATTGCAGCGGCAAGCCGGAGCGGAGGGTTTTAGACGTCGCTCCAAAGGGCCACTGACGCTTAAGAGCCTTGACAGTTGATCGGCATCGGTTGCTGACTCTCAGCAAGCACCGCATCGAGCCCAATATGAGATTAACCCGAGTAATTGCTCTTTGGCTGGCCGTTATGCCAGCCGCTCTCCACGCCCAAAAAATCGAACATTCAAAACTGGACCCCGTTTGGGACATGAACCCGGCCGCGGGATTCTATGCCAACAAAGAAACCGGGGTCTCGTTCACCCAGTACATGGGCGGATTTAAGGGTATTAATGCCTATACTTTTTCGCGGGATGGCATTTCTCGTTTCGAGTATTGGGGGGAAAAAGGAATGATAGATATCTATCTGACTCACCGCGCTGCCGTCAACCTGCCGCGGCAGCGGGATTATGCCACGCCGTTCTTTAGAAACTATCGGCCATTGCTACTCAAGAACGCCGGAAAGATTGGGTTTGAGAGTTCCTCCGATCTGCTTTACCAGGCACACGGCAAACGGGGAAAGGGACACAAGATCAATCTTCATCTCGTTTCGTCTCCCAAGTACGACGGCAAGTCGGTCTATGACGAGTTCGGAGTCGTTCAAATCGGCGAATTTCTGCTTTATTATCGGGGGACGTTCCTGAGCAAAGAAGGCTTCGACGACCTCGCGAAATTTCTCCGGGCGCTTGGAATCACATCGCGGTAGATCCGCCCTTTTCTCAACCGCTGTGAAATTCCGGAACGTTTTTTTTCTGCTTGGGCTTGGAATCGGAACTCTCTTTGGCGGGGAGGGGCGAAAGCAAGAGCTTCCGCCCGAGGCGCAGCGAGCGTTACGCTATCACAAATCCGTCAGTCTCTACTCTCTTGAGCCTCTAGGCATAGGACCAGTGCCTGGCGTTGAAACGAGCGCCGGTCTTCCTTCACATAACATTCTGGGGTTCGTCCTGCTTGATTCGAGCCAGGCGGAAATGGCAATATCCGCGTTGAAGGCGGCAATTGCCGCCGCTGAGCACAAGGGTGCCAGTTGCTTTTTCCCGCGCCACGCGCTTCGAGTGACGACGGAGACAAAGACATATGATTTCCTGATCTGCTACGAATGCGATCGGCTTGACGTTTTGGTGGGCGACACGGCCGTAGGCTCAATTGGGGCCCGCGGATCATCCGAGGTCCTTGATAACTTGTTGAGAACTGCCCACATCCCGTTAGCCAAGAGGCAGGATTAAGCAGAGGAGCAAAATCGCGAGGCTCCATAACAAGCATACGGAATCAGCACCAACCCCAATGTATTTCATATGACATATAGCAACGTGTCTTGTGCGCCCACCCCAGTGATAGGCGA
Source organism: Chthoniobacterales bacterium (assembly GCA_035274845.1). Taxonomy (NCBI): domain Bacteria; kingdom Pseudomonadati; phylum Verrucomicrobiota; class Spartobacteria; order Chthoniobacterales; species Chthoniobacterales bacterium. The sequence continues at coordinate 331,990 of DATENU010000015.1, read as the reverse complement.
AAAATTGTTCGCCTTTTAAGGCGAACATTCGTCTAATTCTAGTTAGGTGGCATGTTGCCCTTAAGTCTCTCGAATGAACGCTTTTGATCTTGGCGCGGTGGCCTTGTTTGGCGGTTTCGGGTTGTGGTGGATTCTTTTGCCAGGCACTGTCGTCCGCTTCTATTCGTGGTTTCATCGTGGCCGAGTGAAGATGCCCTCAAGACTCGTGATTCGTTTCATAGGAATCGGCTGGCTGATACTCTTCGGCTCAGTCATGCTTTTCGGCAGATCGCATTCCACATGAGCACTTACTCCGTGGACAGTTTGCCGCCTAACCAGATTAGATGAGAAGGCAGCGAGAGCCTGAGCGTTGCGCGCTCGGGTAAACTCGACGCCTATGAAGCAAGAAAAGAAGCAAAAAACTATCGGCTTGGATCTGGGAGAGAAGCGACACCGGTTTTGTGTGCTGGATGGCAAAGGGGAAGTGATCGAGGAAGGCAGTCTGAACAACGATCGAGGGTCGCTACTATTGGTGTTGGGGTGCCTATCGTTATGGAAATTCATAATTCGGCCTTTGCGAAAATCGGAGGTATGGACGCTGCTTTTGGGTCTGTGATCCATGCCGGACAAACCAAATTTTGAGCGTCCAAGAGACGAGGCCCGTGCTCTTTGGCGAAGCTGTCTAAGTCGAGCCTGGATCGAATTTGAACAAGCGATACCCGAAGAGGAACGCCGGAAGCTTGCTCGCCTTCCACTGCGGCAATGTACTGATTTTCTAAGCGTCTTAGGAGCCGCCACGTCGCCAGACGCGGTGCGACAAGCCATAGCAGCCCATCCAGAAGCGGCACTAAGGGTTTTGAATTTCGCGACAATGCTGGATGAGCATTACGAACAACATCCAGATCAGTTTTACCAAGTAAAGATTGGCAAGCTGGTTGACCCGAGAAATTCGCCGATGCAGTTCTTTGCTGCTTCCGTGCAGGACACACTGGAGAGGTACGCAGAGATTCACGAGCCGCTACCACCGCAATAGATAGTCCCTTTGGGAAACGAAATAGCGCGAATTCGCGGAACAGGCCGGGACGCTGTTCTCAGCGCCTCAGCCAGCGGTGCAAATTGCGCCGGGCGAAGCGCTGGCCGAATACATGGACCGCGAGTTTCGCGACCTGCCGTGCTCCCGCATCGAAATGGATGAGCAATGGCAGTATGTCGGCTGCCATGCCGGACGGATGAAGAAATCGCCGCACATCTGGGAGCGGGAACGGCATCCGAATCGCGGCGATTTCTGGCTGTGGGCCTGCATTGACGCGGACACGAAGCTGGTTTTCTCCCACAAGATCGGGAAGCGGGACAGCAATACGGGCCGGGATTTCGTTGGCGATGTGCGGGAGCGCGTGAAAGGGCCGGTGCAGATCGCGACCGACAATTTTCTGCGCTATCCGTGGCTGATTCGCGAAGCGTTCGGTTACGAGGGTTTCACTTTCGGAATGGAAACAAAGGTATTCGGCGAGCCTGAAATGCTGGACGGCACGCTGGCACGTCTTGGAAAGAACGAGGGCGTTCGCAAGATGGTGACGGTGAGCCGGGAACCAGTAATCGGCTCGCCGGACTTAGGCAGCCTCACGACTTCGCACATTGAGCGCGTCTTCCTGACCGTCCGGCAGGAATTGAAGCGCTTCCAACGGAAGGGGCTTGGCTACTCGAAGGACCTGGAAATGCACAAGGCAGCCGTGGCGCTGCATTTCGGCATCTACAACCTTGTTCGAGTTCACAAGACGCTAGGGACCACGCCAGCGGTCGCGGCTGGCGTGGAATTGGAACGTTGGAGTTTAGAACGGGTCGTGGACCTGACGGCGGATTTCCTTCGCCGGAAAGAAGATGCTAAATTCGAGGCAGCATTCGCTGACCTTGAATCCGCCTAACCTACCGTCCCCGATATTTCGGGTTGATAAAAAGACAGCAGCGCTTCGGCAAATCGAAAGCGCGATCATGCTGTGGTTCCAGACCGCCGAAAGCGTATCGATTCACACGCTCGCCGTAGCCGCGAACGACTGTTATCGCGCGATGGGGAGGCATAAAGGGGCAGCTCCCACCTTGGTCAAGAAGTGGTTCGACGGCCAGACGCCGCCAGTCCAACAGGCGCTGCTCTATGCCCAAAACTTTTTTAAGCACGGTTTCAAAGACCTACTCGGCGAAGCGCGGTATTCGCCCCTGTACGGCGAAATGCTGATCTTGGAATCGGCCTCAATTCACGAGTCGCTCTACGGCCAAATGACACCGCTAATGCTCTCGTTCACTGTGCGTTTCATCGCCGAAAACCCACATATCGTCAGCCGGGGGACACAAAACCGCGTTGGCGAGGTCATCGACTCGCAACTCCTTCAAGGCATCAACGTGATGATATCACGAAGCTTGATCGGCGCGCTTTTCTCGGGACGGTCATACCGTTGATCGAGCGAAAGTTGCGGGACCGGTCGGCAGGTAGTGGAATCGCTCATATAGAATCTCCATAACCATATAGCAGCAACACCCTACTATTTCATATGACATATATTGTATGATGTAATGGAAGGAATGGTTTGGGATTGCCTGTAGCGTAGAATCCCCTCAACGGGCTCAAGTTCGCCAGCCGCAAAGGGCGGCACCGGCCGGTCTATCGTCTTCGAAACGACGGCTACCCGGATGGTCCGGGACATAAGGTAAACCAAGGAGCGGCGCTTTCCGAACCGCCGGAATTCCGTCGGCGGGCTCCGCCGCGGTCGGCCGTTGGGTCGGATAACGAATGAGAATTCCAACGCGCTATCGGTCAATACTCGCTCGTCGGGCAAATTTCGGGTCTGCGCGTTATTGGCGATTGTCGGCGGTGCAGACACCGCCGCTCCTTGAGGCTATTCGTCCAGCTTAACGGTCACGCCATAAAGACCTTCATATTGTTCTCACGCACTTTCCGGAATACAATTTATAACTGCTTGCGACGGGCATCAGGACCAGATTCGCCCGTCATTCGTCCTCGGCCGCAGGTTCTGAGGGCGTGAATCGGGACAGGCCGAACTCCTGGTGGGTCAGTTGGGCGGCCCGGTCGGCGTCTTTTCCGTCGATGATTACCGCGATCTTGATTTCGGAGGTCGAGATAAGCTGGATATTGATCCCACCCTTGCCCAGGCAATCGAACAGCCGCGCGGCCACGCCGGAATGCGACCGCATCCCGATCCCGACCACGCTGAGCTTGGCCACGCCGCTGGTGGTGATCAAACCCGCCGCCCGGACTTCCTTCACCACGGGTTCCAGGAGTTTCGTCGCGGCGTCCAAGTCGTTTTCGTGAATGGTAAAGGAAATATCGGTCGTGCCGTGCTTGGAAACGCTCTGGACGATCATGTCCACGATGATATTCCCGCTCGAGATCACCGAGAAAATCCGGCTCGCGACCCCCGGCTCATCCCGGACATCGTCCACCGTGACCTTGGCCTGGTGCCGCTCGACGCTGATTCCGCGGATGACCACATCCTCCATATTCGCGGTTTCCTCCTTCGCGATCGTGCCCGGGTCGGTCTTGAAACTGGAGCGAACTTCGAATTCGACCCCGAATTTTTTGGCGAATTCGACGGCGCGCGATTGCATGACCTTTGAGCCGGCGCCGGCCATTTCGAGGAGCTCGTCGTAGGCAACTTCGTCGAGTTTCTTTGCATCCAGGACCACCCGGGGATCGCAGGTGAAAACGCCATCGACGTCGGTAAAAATCTGGCAGGCATCGGCGTTTAACGCTCCGGCGAGCGCGATCGCGGTCAGGTCGGAGCCGCCGCGGCCGAGCGTGGTGGTTTCGCCCTCGGCGTTCTGTCCCTGAAACCCGGCCACAACGACGATGTAATCATCGGCCAGGAGGGCGTGGATTTGTCGCGGAGAAATGTTGGCGATCTTGGCCCGGGTATGGGCGCGATCGGTCAGGATGCCGGCTTCCGCGCCCGTGAGGGAAATCGCTTTCCCGCCCAGGGCGTTGACGGCCATGGCGGTGAGCGCGATCGCGGCCTGTTCGCCGGTGGCGAGCAAGGTGTCGAGCTCGCGCTCGCTTGGCTGGGGTGAAGTTTCCCGCGCCAGTTTGATCAGGTTGTCGGTGACGCCGGCCATCGCGGAAATCACCGCGACGACGCGGCAACCTTCCCGCTGCGTTTCGAGCAATCGGCGCGCGACATTCCGGATCCGCTCGGCAGAACCGACCGATGTGCCGCCGTATTTCTGGACGATCAGGCGCATGGCAAAGCCGGGCCAGGATGAAGGCGAGGAATCACGGCGGATGGTCTCGCGTATGTGGGCCGGCTGTCAACCCGCGAAGGTTTTGGAGACGGCCTGCCCCCAGGCCGTTGGGACCTGCGATGTAACCGTTGAGAGCCTGCGCTGGGTTACCCCCAACGGCTCGGCGGCGAGCCGTCTCCACCTAAAAGCCAATCGCGTCGAGAACAGCGCGCTCATTTGCGGCGACTGTAGTCAGGGCGCTTGTCTGATTCGCCATCGCTTCGGGATCTTTCAAGCCGTGGCCGGTCACCGTGCAAACGATCCGGCTTTCCTCGGGTATTTGCGAAAAGGTATACGCGGGATTTCGCTTCGGCTCGCAACACTTGAACAACCCCGCGATTGGCGCGGCGCTGGCCGGCTCGACAAAAATCCCCTCGTTCCTCGCCAGCCATTGTTGCGCGGCGAGAATCTCTTCGTCGGTCACGATATCCACTGCGCCCCTGGAATCGGCGACGGCCTGTGACGCCGCTTTCCAGCTGGCCGGATTGCCGATCCGGATCGCGGACGCGATCGTTTCCGGGTTCTCGATGGCGCGCCCGTGAAAAATTGGGGCAGCGCCGGCAGCCTGGAAACCGAGCATGGCGGGCAGCGTCGTTGATTTGCCCGCGTTCTGATATTCCCGGTAACCGGCCCAATACGCCGTGAGGTTCCCGGCGTTGCCCAGCGGGAGAAGATGGAAATTGGGCGCGTTGCCGAGTTCATCCACGATTTCGAAGGCGGCGGTTTTTTGGCCGGCGATGCGGTCGGGATTGATCGAGTTCACGATCGCGAAATCCGCCCGCTCGCCCAGTTTCCGGACGATGAGGAGGGCGTCGTCGAAGTTGCCGTCGATCGCGATCACTTTAGCGCCGTAGGCAAAGGCCTGGAGCAACTTACCGCTGGCGATTTTTCCCGCCGGCAAAACGACCACGCAACGAAGGCCGGCGCGAGCGGCATAGGCGGCCGCCGAGGCGGAGGTGTTGCCGGTCGATGCGCAAATGAGCGCAGCCGCTCCGCGCTCCGCGGCTTTGGAAACGGCGACGGTCATTCCGCGATCCTTGAAGGAGCAGGTCGGGTTGAGGCCTTCGTATTTCAAATGGACTTCGCAGCCGCGCCCGACGATGGCGCTGAGCCGGGGCGAGAAGATGAGCGGCGTCCCGCCTTCGCCTAACGAGACGATCGGGGTTGCGTCCGTGACGGGAAGAAACTCGCGGTATCGGGCGATTACTCCCCTGCCCCGGTTCGGCATGATTTCCGGCGACTTGTTCACTCGAAGAACAAGTGTCGCAAGCCGCTGTCTTTTACAAGGAGCGGCGGTTCAAAACCGCCGAATCGTCTTGTCCAGCGGCCTCGCTCCGGGGTGGTGTCCTATTTATTGGGGCATGACAAAGCCCAGCGCGCGTACGCGTGGCAATATCGAGACGACGACGACAAAACCAAGACCGTCGCCGTCCTAGAAATTCCGCCAGTGGATTCACCGCAGACCGCCGTCAAAGTGGCGATTGCCGCCGCTTCACGGCAGCAATAGTCAATTCTTTTCTTTAGAATTTTCTAATTTAGAAAAAAGAAAAAAATTGCGAACTGAAGTCGGGTCTCTTCTCGTGGAAGAGGCCCGTTTAGTAGAATGGAAAGAACGCCGCCAATCCGTGCCAGCGGAAACCTATGGCGGAGATGCAGGTTCGAGTCCTGCGGCGGGCGCGTCAATTTCAAATTAGGACACTACCCGCTTCGGAAAAAAGACGGCGATTTCAAATCGCCGCTCCTTGGTTTGTCGCGACGCGAAACGCGAGTTGCCGCGCTTCGCTGGAGAGTTGAGTATTTGGGCGAAATGCCCGCCTTGACCAAAAAAGATAAGCTGCGCCTCCTCACGATCCTGCTCGAGAGCCGGCACGGCGATCTGCGCGAGCAAAACCTAAACCGCCAGGGCAAAGGCCATTTCCATGTCTCCGGCATGGGCCACGAAGGCCTGGCTGCGCTCGGGATTGCGATGACGCAGGGTGATTACGTTGTGCCCTATTATCGCGACCGCGGCCTCGTTCTCGGACGGGGGGTCGCGTCGAGCGAGTTGGCCCTGGATTATTTTGCCAAACGCAAGGGCCAGAGCCACGGCCGGCAAATGCCGTCGCATTACAGTTATGCATCCCGCGGGATCTGGAGCGTCCCCACTCCGACCGGTTCGCAGCTGCTGCCAGCGTGCGGCATCGCCTGGGGAATCCAGCTCGATAAGAAAGAAAATGTGGTCGTTACCACCGTGGGCGACGCCGCCACGCGCCAGGGCGATTTTTTTGAGGCGGTTTGTTTTGCCAAAGAACGCAAGCTGCCGGTGCTTTTCGTCGTCGAGGACAACAAATACGGAATCAGCAGCCCGACGCGCAAGATCAACCCGCGCGCTCTCGATGTTCTTCAACCTAACGACTGGAAGGAAATCGACGGGAGCGACATCCAGCAGATTTACGACGAAGGCACGAAAGCTTTCGAGTCGATGCGCGCTGGCAACGGGCCCGTCTTTTTCTGGGTCAACATGGAACGGCTTTCCAGCCACACAAGTTCCGACGACCAGAAACTTTACCGGACCGCGGAAGAACTGGCCGAATGCGAGAAGTGCGACCCGCTGCGCTCCTGGAGCGAGCGCCTGATCGCCGAGGGCGTGCTCACGGCGGACGAATACACAAATCTCGACAAGGAGATCAAGGAACGGATCCGCAACGAATTCGCGGAGGCCGAGCGCGCCGAAGATCCGTCAGCGGACGAGCTGAATGTCCAGGTCACGGCAGAACTGCCGCAGCTCGATGACGAAGTTTTGCCCGCGGGCAAATACCGGATCGGCGACACGGTTAACAAAACGCTCCGGCTCGGGCTCGAGAAGAATCCCGCTCGCATCATCTTTGGCGAGGATGTGGAGGATCCGAAGGGCGGCGTTTTCCGTCTTACCCAAAAACTTTCGACCGAATTTCCGAAACAGGTTTACAACTCGCCCCTGGCCGAATCGACGATTCTGGGCGTCGCCTGTGGCCTGGCCTCGTATGGGAAGCGGCCGGTCTTCGAGCTGCAATTCATCGACTTCATTGGGCCGGGCTGGAACCAGCTCGTGACGAATCTTTCCACGCTGCGCTGGCGCTCGTACGGCTCGTGGACCTGTCCGGTTGTGATCTATGCGCCTTACGGAGCGTATTTGCCGGGCGGCAGCCTTTGGCACAGCCAGGCGAATGAAGCGGCGCTCGCCCATTATCCGGGAATCAACGTCGCCATTCCGAGCACGCCGGAGGATGCCGCCGGTCTCCTGTGGACGGCGATGCATTGCGAAGATCCGACCTTCGTCCTGATCCCGAAGCATCTTCTCTGGGCCGAACACGAATCCGCCGAGCCGGTCCTCGCGGTCCCGTTGGGCGTGGCGCGGAAACGCGCCAGCGGGTCCCAGGTCACGCTGGTGGCCTGGGGAAACACGGTCGAGAAATCGCTCGAAGCGCTCCAGGAAATCGGCGACGAAATCAGTGTCGATCTGCTTGATCTGCGTTCGATCGTTCCGTGGGATCGCGCCGCGATCGAGGAATCGGTGGCGCGCACTGGCCGGCTCGTGATTGTCCAGGAGGACAGCGAAAATTGCAGCGTCGGCCAGATGATTGTCTCGCATCTGGCTGGTGTCCCGGAGATTTGGAGCGAGCTGATCGCGCCGCCAATTCTCGTAAGCAAAACGAATGTCATGATCGGCTACAACCCGATTTACGAATATGCCGCGCTCCCCGATGTGAAACGCATCGTCGCCGCGCTAAGGCGATCGATCTCCATGGAGACGGCACGTTTGGAGACGGCACGCCCCCGTGCCGTGGGGTCTGTCGAATCTGCCGTCGAATCTGCGGTTCCAGCTGAATCCCAACGGCCCGATGGCGGGCCGTCTCCAAGCGGGCCGTCTCCAAGCGGGCCGTCGTTATCAAAAAAGCCTGCTGAGAGCGCCGATCCCGGCTACAACAAGAGAATGCGGGCACAAAAGATCACGATCCCGATCATGGGCGAAGGCATTCGCAACGCCAAGGTCGTCACGCTCCTGAAAAAGCCGGGCGACAAGATCGAGCTCGACGATCCGCTTTGCGAAGTGGAGACCGACAAGGCGGTTTACCCGATCGAGTCCTCTTTCGCCGGGACGATGGGCGAATGGAAAACGCAGGTCGGCGACACCGTCGAGATTGGACAGGAGATCGGCGAAATCCTCGCGGAGGGTGATTCGTTCGCCGAGCAATTCGAAACGGCCGCGGAAGCCTCGCCGCAACAGAAGGCGAACGGCGCTGAAGATGAATCGATGCGGCGAGAGGTAGCTCCGCCCGTTCGGGAGATGAAGAAGCAGGTCCCGTCGAGAGAAACGATCGAGCCGGCACTTTCCCCGACGATTGTCCGGCGGCTTGGACGCGTCGTCCCGGCAAACCTGCAGATCGACGCCCGCTGGGACGCGATTCGGAGCGCGCGCGAAAAGGCCAAGATGGAAGAAGGCAAGAATGCCGCTTCGCCCTCCGTGATGGTGGCTTGGTCGGTCGTTAGGGCAATGGAGAAGCACGCTCCGTTTCGCCGCATTATTTTGGACGACGATCGCATCGTCGAGAACGACGAATTCGATCTCGGCATTGCCGTCGCAATCGACGGCGACCGGTTGGCGACCGCGGTGGTGACGAAGGCGAACACGCGCGATTGGCCCGATTTTGTGAAGCGCTACAACGAAACTGTCGCGGAGACCCGCGAAGGGCGAGTCGATGCGATGAACGCGCCGTTGGTCATCAGCAGTTTGGGCGCATTCGGTGTCCGGGCCGCGGCGCCGATTGTGGTGCCGCCATCCGTGGGCACCCTCTTCGTTGGTTCCGCCCATTACGAAGCGATTGGCGATGGAAGGAAGACCGAGCCCGCCGAAGTCATCACCCTATCCCTGACCTTCGATCACAGAGTTGTGAATGGCGCCGGCGCCGCCAATTTTGTCCACGAGATCAAAGGATTGATCGAGAATTTCGCGATACCGGCTGCGACGAAGACATCGGCTGGAAAATAACCGGCGTTTTGCGCGGGTTGTCAGGCTCTGGCGTCCTGGTGGGACTCGGACGACGTTTGACGGGGTGCCTCGATTCCGCAGCGCTTCGCTCGGGATGACGTGACACTTGCTGGTCGCGAATTGTCTTGACCACGCTGGCGGCTTAATCGTACTCGAAAAGCAATCAGCCGCGAGGTTCGACCTCCCAGGCTCACCTAGCCCTAACCCGAGGACCTACCCATGCCCGATTCTTCCACCACAGTTGTTCCTGGCGGACCGAAAGTCTGCAAACCGTTTCTTCTCGACGTAATGGTTTTTAGTCCCGAATCGGGATTTAAGTTTAACGTCAGCGTCGAACGCGACTGCACTCCCACGGCGGATGCTATTTGGAAGCTCGTCTTCGATCTCTCGAAGGTCGAGGCGGGACAACCCGACGTGCTGCTGGTTCATGTCTCCTTTACCTCAGGCACGCCAGTCGAACAGCAAAGCTTGCAAACGATGGCAGCGCAAGGTGTCACGCAGCCTCAGGCCGACCAACTGGTGAGCAACGTCTATCCGGCGGCCAAAGCCATCGTCGGTGACCAGAATCCGACGGACGCGCAGAAGCAGGCCATTCATGATGCGATGAGTCAGGTAGTGAACGTGAGCGTGTGACCTGATTAAACCTCAGGAATTCGTCGCCGCCGGGAACTCGAAAACGTCTTCGGACGCGTTTGTGAAAATCTCTCCTCGGTTAACCGGCTCGCCGCCGCCCGGGGCAGGACTTTCCTTGTTCCTGCTTATTTTCGTCCTGGGGCATTGGTGCGCGGGCCAGGATGCGGCGCCGGTCAGCCTCGACTTTGGCCCGGCGGAAAATGCGGTCCGGCGAAGCGATCGTGAACAAACCGCGGGCGCATCACGCCGCGCCGTTTACGATTTGCGCGTTCGGTCTGTTACCGTTGAGGGGCGTTGGATGGCGCAGATCAAATTACCGTTGGCCGCCGGCGATATCTTGACGCCTGAAAAGTTGTCCGACGCCCTGAATGCCCTAAGGCTCGCGATCACTTCGAATGCGAACACCAGCCTTGGGTTACGCTCGAAGGGTGAAGTGGGCATCCTATACATCACGGTCGACTACGACACGTCGGCGGCGGACGGAACCGTGGGCGTAATCTTTCGACCCTACTACGTGGATATTTCGCTCGTGGAGGTCGGCAACAATGTGCTGCCAATCCCGCGCTCGCCCTGGGCCACGATCTATAAAAATGTGCCCGAGGCCCTGCGCGCCTTTAATCCGATAGCGAGTCTTTCGTATGACCGCGCATTTGGCACAGCCGTTTCCGCGAGCATCGATACAGACCTCGTTTCCCTGTTCGGAATGAGCGATTCGTTTGGACTGACTCATAAAATCGACCTGCGGGCCGAGGGCACGAAATCGCTCGAGGAAGCATTCTATCGGTCTAACGCCGGTTTTTCCTACACGTTCAACAACCGGAGTTCTGCCCTCGAAGAATTCACCTTCTCGACTGGCTTCGACGCGATCAAGGAACCGCTGGGAACCGGTGAGCATACGGGCGAAGCGGTCTCGGCCGTTCTCGGCCTGAAATCCAAGCTCGCGCCGAATACTCATTTTTATGCGAACGCCGGTTATCGCCGCAGCAGCGACAGCTTCGTCGACGGCGAAACGTTAGCGAAGACAAACCAGGATGCGGACGAACAGACCGCGCGTCTTCTTTTGGATACCATCCCGCCCACGATCACCGGTTTCTTTCGCGCGGCCCTTTGGGAGGAAAGCGCGTGGCAAACCGGTAGCTCCTACCAGCGGTTGGTGTTGCGGCTTGGTTACGAAAAAGAGATCGCGGTCGCTCCGAATCAAACCATCGGAATCGAAGTCGTGGCCGGAGGCGGGCGCACGTTCGGGGACGTCCCCGCTTACGCGAGGTTTTTCGGCGGCAACGCGCCGGGCCAGTTCCTTTATGATAGCGCCACCGGAAGCACGCTGATGAATATGCCGGCCGGCCCGGTAATTCGCAGCCTTGGAGAAAACGAAGCGCATCTTCGAAACGGCTCGAGCACTTTTGGAGGCGAGACGTTCTGGAATGTGAACCTCAACGTAACCATTCCAATTCCGCGCTGGTCGATGCCGCTGATTCCAAACGAAGACACCGACATCCCCGACCTCAATGGCAATCCGGTTACCCTCAAACAGCTGCTCCGAAGGCAAATCGACGTCACCGGCCCGAGCCTGCTGGCGGCAACGCTGCAACAACAAGGCTTGACCGCGGACCAGGCTGCCCGGCGCGCGAAAGAGATTCTGGCAGAAGTAACGCCGGCCACCCACTTCATCATCGATGAGGCAAACCTCTACGCGATCAAACCCCTCCTCATGTTCGACGCGGCCGGTTTGTCCGGGCCCGCCGGGAGCAACGAAACCTGGTTTGCCGCAGGCGCCGGAATTCAGCTTACGGTTGTGACCGCCAAGTTTGAAGCCGGCTATTTGCGCACGATTTCCGGACCGACGTTTGGCGACAAGGGCAACGTGTTCGTTCGCCTCGTTTTTCAGAATCTATTCTGATCAGCGCCGAAGTCTTGGAGAAGCTACTTCGTCCGCTGGATGTAATTGCTGATCTGCTCCTCGAGAATTTCGAGCGGCAACGCGCCGTTCTTCAAGACCACATCATGGAACTGGCGCTGGTCGAACTTCGCTCCGAGCTCCGTTTGCGCGCGCTTTCGTAATTCCTGGATTTTGAGCATGCCCACTTTGTAGGCGCACGCCTGGCCCGGATTTACGATGTAGCGCTCGATCTCGGCGGTCACTTCCTTTTCGCCCATGCCGGTCTTCTCGCGCATGTAATCGATCGCCTGCTGCCGCGGCCAGCGCTTCGCGTGAATCCCCGTGTCCACTACCAGCCGGACCGCGCGGAAAAGTTCCGCCTGCAGCCGCCCAAGATCGCCGAATGGGTTTCCCTCGTACCAGCCCGCCTCCTTGGCGAGCCACTCGGTGTAAAGCGCCCAGCCTTCCTGGTAGGCCGTGAACGGAATGAGTTTCCGGAACTGCGGCAGCCCCTTCAATTCCTGCGCTGTCGCGATTTGCCAATGATGTCCGGGAACGCCTTCGTGGTAAGCTAGGGTCGGCATCGACCATTTCGGGATTTCGCTCAAATCGCGCAGGTTCGCGTAGAAAACACCGGGGCGCGTGCCGTCCATCGCCGCCCCCTGATAATAGGCGCCGGGAGAGGTCGCTTGTTTGAATTCCGGCACGCGGCGCACTTCCACCTTCGCCTTCGGCACGGTCAGGAATAAGAGTTTCGACCGTTCGATCGCGTCGGAGATCAGGCGCGTATACTCGGCCAGCGCATCCTGGCGGCCCTGGTCGTCGTTCGGGAAATGAGACTTCGGATCTTTGGTGAGCTCGTCGATCGCCTGGCCAATCGGGCGGCCGGCAAACCCGTTCGCATCGAGAATGGCGCGCATCTCCTCTTCGATTCGCGCCACTTCGCGCAGGCCGAGATCGTGGACCTCGTCGGGTTTCAGCGTCGTGGTGGTGTTCTTGCGCAGGGCGTAAGCATAAAACGCATCGCCATCCGGCAGCTTCCAGACGCCATCGTCCGTGGTGGTCTTCGGCAGAACGCTATTGAAATAATCGATCAACTTTTTGTAAGCCGGGTAAACCTGATTGGTCACCGCCGTTTCCACTCGCGTTTGAAAATCGGCGCGCTGCGCGTCAGTCAGTTCTTTGATCTTGGCGGCGCGCTCCCTGAAGGAAGTGGCGAGAATATTTTGCGCGGCCGGTTGGGCCACGAAACTGCTCATCTCGGCGAGGACCTTCTCGACCACAAAACGCGGCGGCAGAATCTGCCTTTGTTCGCGCGCCTTCAGGCTTTCCAGCAATTGATCGAACTTCGTCCCGACGGCGCCGAGCCGCTGGAGGTAATACTCGCAATCCCGCGGGGCGAGGAGCCGATGCTGGCCGGCCATGAATGAGGGGAACTCGCTCTGGACACCGAAAAGCTGGTTCACCGGGTAATTGTGCCACTGATACTTTTCGCCCTCGAGCTCGCGGCTGATGTACCAATCGAGAATGTGAGTGGAAAGCCGCTGCGACGGCGTCTGGCGATCGATCGAATAAGCGCGGAGATCGGCCAGGTTCTGTTTCGCGCGATCGAAATAGCGTTGCTGATGCGCCGGCGAGGCGTCGCCGAGTTTGCCATTGTGGCTGGTAATTCCGAACTGTTCGACCAAGCCGAGCGACGAGAGGAGCTCCGGCTCTTCGAAAAGCACCTGCGCGAATACCTTTTGGTAAAAGAGGTTCAAGCTCCACGGACGGAACCAGATCAGATTGACCAAAAAGATGGCCGCCACGAGGATTAGCAGCGCCACGATCCGCAGCGTCCATTTCAAGATACGTCTGAACATCCGCGACACAGTTGACCGGGGCGCCCTCGCCCGGTCAATCCAAACTTCGTGACAAGGTGAGAACCACCGGGCCCGGACTTCACTCTCAAGCTCATCGCCTTGAAAGCGAACACAATCACCGTAGTTTGGAAGAACTCTTGGACTCCCCGATTTTCCCTGCACGATGAAGTTCCGTGTACGATGTGAGCAAACCCGGGCCGGCACTCGTTTGCCTTTTTATCGATGCAATCGCGGACCTTATTATCGATTCGGGATACGCCGTGCGCGAAAGGCGCTTACGGCCATAGCCCTATTATCGGTTTCGGCATTCGGTCAAACGCCATCCCCCGAGCGAGGGCCTTCCGCGGCGAAGCCGCCGATCGATCGCCCGCCGCCTCCGGCCGTGTCAACAATCGAGCGACGAGTGCCTCGGGACACTTCGAATCCTTGCCAGCCTCTCGTGGTCGTTTCTGACGTCCTTGCGCAATACGCTTCGCTTACTCACTGGAAGATCATCAAAGACAATTTCGTGGAAGGGAAGATCTGTCTGGACGACATCTCCAAATTCCCATCGGAGAAGGCAGTGGAAATTATTGAACGCACCCTCTTTTCAAACGGATACGCGATTACACAAATTGATGCCGATATTGTCGAAATCACCGGATTCGGCAGGAGCCCACGCACGATCGGCATTCCAGTTATTAGAGACGCCAAAGCTTTGCCGGCCCATGAGCGCCTTGTCTCATTCATCTTCAGGTTCAAGCATCGGGATGCCGTGGAGACGGGACAGCTTTTCGGACAGTATCTTTCTCCTCCCCAGGCTTGGACCCAATCTTTGGCGGACCCAAAGAGCAATACGCTCGTGGTGACTGAGCGCACGAGTGTTATTCGAAAACTTATCGATATCGTAAAGGAGTTGGATGTTCCAGATCAGAAGAAACAGCCTTAAGCACGTTCTCGGCAGAAACGGCAAGATTTCACTGGCGTCGGGGCCTTTTTCGGGTTGAATTTCCGGCCATGACGAAGCGCGTTCTTTTCGCGGTGGCGGGATTTCTCGGGTTTTGCCTCCCTGTCGGCGCTCAGCAGCTGTCGGGACCGGAGCGACTCCTTCTGGGCGGGAGCGCGCTGGATTATACCCAGTCGCCGTGGATCTCCCTGGAAAATCGCGACCGTTTTCTTTTCTCGACCGCCTTCGGATCCATGCGGCCATCGGAGAATTATCTCCCTCCCTTCGATCCGTCCGAAAAGCTGAGCTACTCCGCGCCGAGAACGCTGAACGACAAGAATCCAGTCGACAACATTGTCGAACTGACGGCCCCGAGCCGTTTTTATTACGGCGGCGAAATCGGTTTCCTCTACGGGAAATCGACCGGCAAATATGGCCGGGAAGATTTTTCATCCTACATCCTCGGCACGATCGGGAATGACAAATTCCAGCTCACGGCGGGTTTCCTGCACCAGGAAACGACGTTAAATTACCAGCCGCGTCGGATCATCCAGCGGTAAGAATTGCGGGATCTAATTGGGATTGCGCGACGAGCCATTGCTCTTCTGTAAGCGCCTTGCTTTGCCCCGGCGAGCGGCCCAGTCCCGGAGGGACGCCGGAGTAAAGCTCGGAGTGGAGCGAAGCGGAACTCCGGGGCCGAATTCACCATTCAACCAGCCCCGAAAGGGGCGGCGGATCGAAACTCGGCGCACGTGACCACGCCGGGGCTCCGTCACCCCTTGCAGGGGTTTTTCCATTTGTTTGCCGTGTAGTCCCGGAGTTCGCTGGGCTCACTCCGGGCTCTAATTCCTTCGCGCCTCCGGCGCTGATCGAAGACTTTTATTACGGCGGCGAAATGGGGTTTCTCTACGGGAAATCGCCGGCAAATATGGCCGGGAAGATTTTTCATCCTACATCCTCGGCACAATTGGGAATGACAAATTCCAGCTCACGGCGGGGTTTCTCCATCAGGAAACGACGTTAAATTATCAGCGCCGGATCCAGCGGTAAGAATTGCGGGATCTAATTGGGATTCCGCGACGAGCCATTGCTCTTCTGTAAGCTCCTTGCTTTGCCCCGGCGAGCGGCCCAGTCCCGGAGGGACGCCGGAATAAAGCCCGGAGTTCAGCGCAGCGGAACTCCGGGGCCTTTGTTTCAACAAAACCAGCCCCGGGAACGGGGCGGCGGATCGGAGGCACAGGTGACGTCGCGGCGATTTTAGAAATTCCGTCACCCCTTGCAGGGGTTTGCCTGTTCGTTGCCGGCGTTCCCGGAGTTCGCTTTGCTCACTCCGGGCTTTATTCCTCCGCGCCTCCGGCGCTCGAGAAGACCACGCCGGGGAGCCGGAACGGACTTTGGGAGCGAGATCCTTGAGTCCACGGATCGAGATACGGTAGAATCGTCCCGTGCCGAGCATCACCGAGCGTCGACGAGCGTTTCGAGAGCTGCATCAAAGCGGCTGTTTCGCCCTTCCGAATCCGTGGGACATCGGGAGCGCGCTTTATCTCCAGCACCTCGGATTCAAGGCGATCGCGACGAGTTCGGCAGGCTTCGCATTCTCGCGGGGGCTGCCGGATAACGGCGTGCCGCGCGACATGATGATCGAGCACATCCGCGAATTGGTCGAAGCGACTCAGATTCCGGTGAATGCCGACTTCGAGAATGGCTATGCAGATGAGCCGGACGGAGTTTTCGCGAATGTCCGGCTTGGGGTGGAAACCGGCGTCGCCGGTTTGTCGATCGAGGATTCGACCGGGAAGAAAGAGAAGCCGCTTTACGAAATCGGCCACGCAGTGGAACGCATCCGGGCCGCGCGGGAAGCAATCGGCGATAGCGGAGTAATGCTGGTGGGCCGCGCGGAATGTTTTCTCGTTGGCCAGGCCAAGATCGACGAAGCCATCCGTCGTCTGACGGCCTACGCGGAGGCGGGGGCCGACTGCCTTTACGCGCCGGGCCTCCGGACGCGCGAACAGATTTCTGCGGTCGTGAAAGCCTTGGCGCCGAAGCCGGTCAATGTTCTGGTGAGCGGACCGATGGGGCTGACGATGGATGATTGCGCCGCGCTGGGGGTGCGGCGGGTGAGCGTTGGCTCCGGCCTCGCGCGCGCCGCGTGGGGTGGCTTTATTTCGGCCGCGGCGGAATTGGCAAGAACGGGAGGCTTCGATGGCTTCGCGAAGGCAACACCCCACTCGGAGTTGCAGCAGTTCTTCCTGGCCGAGACAGAGAGATGACTGCACCCATGGAACAAGCGATGCTTGTCCAGGAGTCATGCGTATCCTTCCCAAGGAGACCCCCACGCCGCGGTTGCTGACTTCTCTGGTCCCAGAATCCAGGCAAGAGATCGCGCGGAGCGCGCCCTCAAACCGAGAATTTTCTCCTCACCACGCCTCGTTTTTTTCGGGGAACGGTCGAGCCATTCTTTTTGGCCTTCTCATCGGGGCAGTGGCGTTTTCGACGGTGGGCATTCTTTATAGCCGGCACCGGGTAGCCGCTCAGGATGGGGAAGCGCAGCGTAAGCTTGTGCCCGCCGCGACCCATAGCGTCTCTTCTTCTCAGCATCCGGAGGCGAGCCCGGCGCCGATCCTGGTCCAGGTGCACGCCGATTTGATTCACGTGACCGCGATTTCGTTAGGTCATCCCCGCCTGGCGATCATCAACAATCAGCAGGTAAGCGAAGGGGCGTTGCTCACTCTGCATACCCCCACGGCCTCGGTGGCCCTTACCCTGAGAGTGCTGAAAATTGGCGATGGGCGCATTGAATTGAGTGATGGCACACAGACGATCGTGGCTCGCCTGGAATTGCCGAATCCGCATACCCGGCGCTGACCGCGGGACGCTTCAACCAGGCTCTCCCGAGCGGAGAAGAAACGGCAACGGTCGAATTTTTTTACAGAAGAACGCAACTTCGCCAACTCTTCCGGGTTATCTCCTCACAGTTAGAAAGAACAAAAATGAAACTAAGACAGATGACTCTCACGGCCACTTGCCTCGCCCTGCTGGCCACAATTTCAATCGCCGGTGCGCAGGACGGGAAAGGTCCCGATTCGAAACGTCAGGACTGGCAGAACCACCGCCATCACAAATGGGGCAACTCGATGGAACGGATGACCAAGGCGCTGGATCTGACCCCGGATCAGCAGGCGAAAATCCAGCCCATTCTTGATCAGGCGAAGCCGCAGATCATCGCGGCCCGCAAGGAAGGGATGGATAAGGTAAAAGCGATTCGGGACAACACCCAGGCGCAGATTCGCCCGCTGTTGACGCCGGTGCAGCAGCAAAAGTTCGACGCGATAAAAAAGGCGCGGGAAGACATGCGCAAGGCACGCCAGGAAATGCGCGAAGCGCTGAAGGAATCGTAATAGGATTGGGTTGACGGAAAGGGGCGGCGGCGATTGTTGAGATCGCCGCCGTCTTTGCTTTTTGACGGCCTAAATGTCGATCGTCTCGCCGATGGCAGGCAGGAGCAATTCTTTCCCGGCGGATTGGGCCGCGGCCCGGGCCGCTTCGTGGTCGATCTTGATCGGCGGGAAAGTGTCATAATGCACGCCGACGAATTTCGAAACGCCGGTGAAATCGGCGGCGCGCAACGCGTCATCGATTCCCATGGTAAAGAAATCGCCAATCGGGAATACCGCGAAACGTAGCCTGGTCGATTCGCCAATAAGCCGCATGTCACAGGTCAGCGCGGTGTCGCCGGAGTAATAAAAATTTCCGTCGCTGGATTCGACCACGAAGCCACAGGGGTTGCCCCCGTAGGACCCGTCCGGCATCGAGCTGCTGTGAATGGCGCTGGTCAGCTTGACCCGGCCAAAGCCGGTTTTCGCCGCGCCACCGTGATTCATCGCCTGGACATTCTTCACGCCTTTCCCTTCGAACCAGCTGCCCACTTCGTAAGGAGCGATCACCGTTGCGCCCGTCCGATTCGCTACCGCCACGACATCCGCGACATGATCGCCGTGCCCGTGCGACACCAGGATGAAATCGGCGCCGACCTTGTCGAGATCGATTTTCTTCGCGAGCGGGTTTGGAGAAATAAACGGATCGAAAAGGAGAATCTTTCCGCCCGCCTGGACGGAGAAGCAGGCATGGCCGTAGTAGGTGAACTTCATGAGGATACATCACGGAGCCGTGAATTTTTTCAAGGAGCGTGACCTTTTGGGTAGGAACGCAGCGCTGCGGCGTCCGCTAATGAGCGAATCTTGATTACGCTGGCGGACGGCGCAGCGCGCCGTCCCTACCCAAGACGGCGGTTTCAAACCGCCGCTCCTTGAGGCAACATATCCAGCGTGGCGCCAGACAAAACTCCCCGCGAGATCATCCATCTCGACATGGATTGCTTTTACGCGGCGATCGAGGTGCGCGACCAACCGGCCTTGAGAGGAAAGCCGGTCGGAGTCGGCGGCGCGCGCGACCGGCGCGGAGTGCTGACCACCTGCAACTATGAGGCGCGGAAGTTCGGGGTGCGTTCGGCGATGCCCACGTTCATGGCGTTGCAACGCTGCCCCAACCTCATCATTCTCCCGACCCGGTTCGACGTTTACCGGAAAGAATCGGCCGCGATTCGCGAAATCCTGTATCGCTTCACGCCGCTCGTCGAACCGCTCTCGCTCGACGAAGCCTACCTCGACGTGACGGCGCACCCGGGCGCTCCGGGCCCGCTGGCTCAGGTCATTCGCGGCCTGATCTTTCGCAAAACGAAACTGACGGCGTCAGCCGGGATCGGGCCGAACAAGCTCGTGGCGAAAATTGCGAGCGACCTGAAAAAGCCGAATGGCCAGGTGGAAGTGAAGCCGGAGGAGGTGCCGGCCTTCATGGCGAAGTTGCCGGTCCGCAAGCTGTGGGGAATCGGCGAGGTCACCGAGCAAAAACTCGATAAACTCGGGATCGCGACCTGCGGGGACATGCAACGCCTTTCCCGAGTCGCGTTGCAGGAGCATTTCGGGAAATTTGGGATAGAACTCTACGATCTCTGCCGGGGGATCGATGACCGACCCGTCGAGCCGGACCGCGAACGGAAGTCGCTCAGCAACGAGGAAACGTTCTCGACCGATCTCGAAACGCTGACCGAGTGCGAGGAGAAGCTGCCGGAATTGTTCGAAGAACTGATGGCCGACCTCGACCAAAAGGAATCGAGCCGCGCCGTGACGAAGATATTCGTGAAACTTAAGTTTCACGATTTTACCCGGACGACGATTGAGCGCGCCGGTCTCCCACCGACGTTGGACCAATTTCAGATCTTGCTGGCGGAGGCGTTTGCGCGGACCAGGAAAAGTGTGCGGCTGATCGGACTCGGAGTGCGATTTGCCAGCGTTGAGGTGCCGGATTCACAGCTGACGTTGCTCTAGCGAGCCCGGCGTCGCCGGAGCTCCGCCCTCCAAATAAACGCTTCGGAAAGCTCACGCGAAGGGCACGAAGGCCACAACGTGATCTAAATTCTAAAATCCCTTTGTGTCCTTCGTGGACTTTGTGCGAGATCATTCCCTGCAACGACCCCAAATGTATCCAGTCATTCTCTTCTATCAGTTCGTCGAAGTCCGGGACCCGGAGGTCCTGGCTAGCCAGCAACGGACGCTCTGCGCTTCCCTCGGGCTGAAGGGCCGGATCATCATCGCGACCGAGGGAATCAACGGGACGCTGGCGGGGCCGGCCGACGGAATCAATCAATACGTCGCGGCTCTCAAGACAGACGCGCGTTTTAGCGACATCGAGATCAAAGTCAGCGCGGGCGACGCCGGGACCTTCCCAAAGCTGGTGGTGAAAGTGCGGCCGGAGATCGTGACCCTAAACGCGGGCCCGCTTCCGCCCGACCGAGAAAATCACCTGAGCCCAGCGGAGTGGAAACGGATGATGGAAGAAAACCCCGACACTGTGCTGCTCGACATTCGCAATCGATTTGAATCAGCGGCGGGACGATTTGCGAACGCGATCGCATGCGACATCGAACATTTCCGTGAGCTGCCTGGCTACGTGAATCGGTTGGAGGGTTTGAAGGACAAAACCGTCCTGATGTATTGCACAGGTGGGATTCGCTGCGAAAAAGCTTCCACCCTTTTCAAGCGAGCAGGATTCAACAGCGTCTTTCAACTCCACGGCGGGATCGCGGCCTACCAGGAACAATTCGGGAACGACCATTGGCAGGGTGAATGTTTCGTGTTCGACCAGCGAATGACGGTGCGCGTCGAAGAAGGATTGATTCAGATCGGCCAATGCGCACACTCCGGGCGAATGAGCAGCCGGTTCGTCAATTGCCTGCACGATCCCTGTCACAAATTATTTATTTTGTCGGCCGAAGCGGAAGCGGAGAATCCGGACCACCGGCTCTGCCCGGAATGTTTGACGGCTGGAATCACCTTTGAGACGGCGGACTACTGAGACCGGGACCAAGACGTGGCGAAAAAGAATAAAGCCAGGCGGGCAGCTCAGCGCTGGGAGAAAAGTATCAAGGTGGCCTCGGCGCCGCGGGAACCGCGCAGCCTGGGGACCGAGCTGTGGTGGCTGCTCCCGGCTCTGGTGCTTGGTTTCCTGATTTACGCGAACACGCTGAACGGCGAATTCGTTTATGACGATTTGCGCCAGATCGTGCGCAACACGCTAATCCAGGATGGCTCGCAGTTTTGGCGGGCCCTCACCTCCGACGTGTGGGCGTTCAAGGGAGGCGACCAGGCGGCCAGCAACTATTGGCGGCCCTCCTATGTCCTTTGGATGATTATTAATTTTCGGTGCTTTGGACTCGCGCCTTTTGGCTGGCACCTAACCAACATCCTGTTGCATGTCGGAGTCGTCGCGCTGCTCTTCGCGCTCTTGCGGCGCCTGGATGTTTCGCGGCCAATCGCGGGCGGCATCGCGCTGATCTTTGCCGTCCATCCGGTCCATACCGAATCGGTCGCATGGATTTCGGGAACACCGGATCTGATCCTGGCGGCGGCGCTGCTCGGTTCGATTTGGTTTGTTCTTCTGCTGAGTGAGAAAGCGACTCCGTTCCGATGGGCTGCGGCCATTGGGCTCTATGCGGTGGCGCTTGGCGCCAAGGAGGTCGCGATTCTGTTTCCGCTCGTTGTCCTTGTGCTGCCGCGCGGCGGACGCGAGCAGGGAGAGAAAGAAATTCCGTGGAGCCCGGCGATCTCGATTGCCTGGCCGTTTGCGGCGCTCGCCCTCGTTTACCTTGTCATCCGACAATTGATCCTGGGGACCGCGCAGCAATTACCGGAAGGCGGCGCGAGCCTGGGTGAAACCATCCTCAGCGTCCCGGCCGTGTTCGCTTTCTATCTGCGACAGATGATCGCTCCGTATTGGATCGGGCCCTCCTATCCATTGCGCGCGGTCACCAGCCTTGGACTGCTCAATTTTGTCGTGCCGCTCGTCGTCTCGGCCGTGGCCGGGTGGTGGATGGTCCGAATGGCCGGGCGAACCAGAATCGCGAGAATCGGGTTGGCCCTGCTTTTGGTGCCGCTTCTCCCAGCCATGTACATCGCGGCGTTCCATCCTGAACAGTTGGTGCACGACCGCTATCTCTATCTTCCCCTGCTTGGTTTCTTGATGCTTGTAATTCCCGTCCTCGCCTCCTTGCTCGAGCGCGTGGCAGGCGAAGCCGCGAAGCGCGGACCGATGTTGATTTTCGTTTTCGCGGTCGTCGTCGCGGTGCCGCTCGGCGCGCAAACCCTCAGATATAATCAGGCGTGGACGGCGAATCTGGCTCTCTGGGAATGGGGCGTGCGCTCCGATCCAAACTCGGCCTTCAATTACCAGCAGTACGGGGTCAAGTTGCAGGAAGCCAAAAAGCTGGCGGATTCGGTCGCGGCTTTCGACAAGTCGATCGCGATCCGCCCCATGGACGCAACCATCGTGTCGCGCGCCACGACCTTGATTGATCTCCAGCGATTCGCTGAAGCCGAACGCGATTTACGCGGGGTGACGGCCAAGCAGACGGCGGAAGTAAATGCGTACACGATGTACCAAGCCTACGAACGTCTCGCGGTTTCGCTTTCCCAGCAGAACAAACTGGATGAAGCCGCCGCGGCAATTGGGGAAGCGCGCCGGCGTTTGCCGCAGTACATCGCCGCATTAACCGAAAAGCTGGCGGTCATTCTGTATCAAGGGGGCCGCAAGAATGACGCGCTGAATGAGCTGAACGCCGTGCGGGCGCAGGGACACTCGGAAACCCTGCCAGAATCGCGCCTGATCTTTTACCGGATGGGGTTGTTGAACCAGGAATTGGGACACCCGCAGGAAGCGCGGGCGGCTTTTCAGGAATTTCTGTCGGTCACTCGCGGGATACTCACGCCGGAAATCGAGCAAGCCCGATCGCAATCAGAGGCGGCGTTGCGTAGTTCGGGGCGCTAGAAGCATTCTGCAGGCGGCGCAGCTAGACCCAGTTCGGCGGGCGTTTTTCGCGGAAAGCGGCGATTCCTTCCTTCGCTTCGGGCGACTCCCGGGCTTCGAGGTGGTAACGCAGAGCGACATCGATGTCTTCTTTGACCGCCGAAGACCAGATTTCTTCGATCAACCGCTTTGAATTTGCGATGGCGCCGGGCGCGCCCTGCAAGACTGACGAGGCGACCGCGCGGGCTTCGTTGGCCAGTTCTGCGGCCGGCACGACGCGGTTAACGAGACCGATCTCGCGCGCGCGTTCCGCTTCAATCAGTTCCGAGGCCAGAACCAGCTCGCGGATGTCGCGCTCGCGCAGTTGCCGCCGCAGAAACGTCATGACCAAGCCCGGCACCAGACCGCGCCTTACTTCGGGATACCCGATCTTGGTTCGTTCGGCCGCGATGACAAAATCGCAGGCGGACATGATCCCCGCTCCTCCGGCAACCGCCGCGCCGTGGACGGTCGCGATCGTAACGAGCCGGGTGTTGGCCAGGGCCAGCAACATTCGCCCGACCATTTCCGCGGAAGCATGGGCTCGATCCGTCAACGCAGCCTCTTCCAAATCCAGGCCCGTGCAGAACGCCTTCCCTGCTCCGCGAAGGATAATGATCCGCTGGCTCGGATCCGCTCCCGCGGTTTCGATAGCCGCGGTCAATTCGGTCATCAATTCTATCGTGAGCGCGTTCCGGCGCTCTGGCCGGTTTAAAGTGATGATGCCGATTTGCGGACTTTGTTTTTCGACGAGAACGACAGACATGGTTTAACCTTCTTCTCTCAGTAACATCCGTGATGATGGAATCAGTCAAGCTCATCGAATGTCCGCGGGACGCCTGGCAGGGGCTTCCTCGCCAGATTCCCGCTGCGCGAAAGGCCGAATATCTGCGCGCCGTCATGGCGGCCGGGTTCCGCCACCTCGACGCGGTCAGCTTTGTTTCGCCCCGGGCAGTTCCGCAGATGGCTGACAGTGAGGAGGTCCTGAGTCAGCTCGGCCGACTGCCCGACGGCGTGGAAATTATCGGCATCGTCGTCAACGAAAAGGGAGCCGGTCGCGCTCTCGCCACCGGCTCCGTCAGCACCCTCGGGTTTCCCTGTTCAATTTCGAAGACATTTCTGCGCCGGAACCAAAATCAATCGTTGGACGAGAATTTCGAAGTCTTGAAACAGATCAAAAAAATGGCGGATGAAGGAGGTCTGAAAGTGGTGGCGTACATTTCAATGGGCTTCGGAAATCCTTACGATGATCCGTGGAGCGAAGAAAAGGTTATCGAGGCCGCCAAGGCGATCGCCGGGCTGGGGATCGCAGAGATTTCGCTCGCGGACACGGTGGGCGCGGCGGAACCGGCACTCGTCGCGGGCGTGCTGGGAAGCGTTCTGCGGGACTGCGCGCAAGCCGAGATCGGCGTCCATCTTCACAGCACGCGCGCCGGCGCGGGCGCGAAAGTTCTGGCCGCCTACGATGCCGGTTGCCGGCGATTCGACTCGGCTCTTGGAGGCTTGGGCGGTTGTCCCTTTGCCCAGGATGATCTGGTCGGGAATATTCCGACTGAAGAGGTCGTTCGCGCTCTGGAGCAACGTGGGGTCAGTCTGCCAATCCGGGATTCACTGACGCCGGTTTTGCGGATGAACGCCGCGATCAGCGACGAATTCTCGGCCGATCGTTAGGGTTCGCCCTGGTAGGGACGCCGCGCTGCGGCGTCCGCTGCACCATGCGGGCCATGCGACCACACGGCGGACAGCGCAGCGCGCTGTTCCTACCCCTAAACCTGGACGACGCCGGTGTGGAAGCGCGCCTTCGGCATGGGGCGCGAGACGTACGAAAGAAGACGCGCCAGGACGTGCCGGGTTTCGTGCGGCTGAATAATCGCGTCCACCCAGCCCCGAGCGGCGCCATAACGAATATCGGTCTGTTCTTCGTAAGATTTCTTAACGGTCGCGCGCAATGCCTCCAGTTCTTCCGGCGTCGATTTCTTGTCTCCGCGATCGCTGGCCCGGGCCAGGATGCTGAAGACGGTATCGGAAGCCTGGGCCGCGCCCATGACCGCGTAACGTGAATTCGGCCAGGCCAGGATGAAACGCGGATCGTAAGCTTTGCCGCAGAGGGCGTAGTTGCCCGCGCCGAACGAACCGCCCACAACCACGGTGATCTTCGGAACAGTCGAATTGCTCACCGCGTTCACCAGCTTCGCGCCGCTCCGGATGATCCCACTCTGTTCGGCATCGCGGCCCACCATGAAGCCGGTGACATCCTGGAAAAAAATGATGGGCAAGCCCGTCTGGTTGCAATCCATGATAAATCGCGCCGCCTTGTCCGCGCTGTCGGCGTAGATGACGCCGCCCATCTGGATTCCTTCCGTTTTCGTGCGCGCCTGGAGTCGCTGGCTGGCCACGATGCCGACGGGACGGCCGTCGATCCGCGCGTAGGCGGTGACAAGCGTCTTCCCGTAGTCCGCTTTGTATTCATCCAGCGATTCGGCGTCGATGACTGACGCGAGGAGGTCGCGCGTGTCGTAAGGTCTCTGGCCGTCGAGGCTCATCAATTCATAAACGGCCTCCGGTTTTTTTGCCGGCGAATAGGCCGGCGTCTTCGGCGCTTGCGCCGCCGCCTGGGCTTCCGGGAGCAGACCGATCAGCGAACGCAGGCGCTGCAAGCACGACGGGTCGTCCTTCTCGTAAAAATCGACGGTGCCGCTGATTTCGGCGTGCATCCTGGCGCCGCCCAGTTCCTCGGCATCGACGACTTGCCCGATGGCCGCTTTGACCAGCGACGGACCCGCGAGATACAGGCCGCTTCCTTCCGTCATCAGGATCTTGTCGCAGAGCACGGGCAGATAGGCGCCTCCCGCGACGCAGTTCCCCATGATGGCGGCGAATTGCGGAAGACCGGCCGCGGAAATCACGGAGTTGTTGCGGAAAATTCGCCCGAAGTCGTCTTCGTCCGGGAAAATTTCATCCTGCATCGGGAGAAAAACGCCGGCGGAATCGACGAGATAAACCAGTGGCAGAGCGCATTCAAAGGCGATGCGTTGAGCGCGAATCAACTTTTTGCAGGTGGCGGGAAAGAACGCGCCGGCTTTCACCGTGGCGTCGTTTGCGACGATCATGCAGGGAACGCCGGCAATGTTGCCGATCCCCGCGACAGCGCCGGCCGCGGGAATATTTCCCCACTGGGAATACATTTTGTAAGCCGCCCAGAGGCCAATCTCGAAAAGAGTCGAATCCTTATCGAGCAACTGGCTGATGCGCTCGCGTGCGACCAGGCGACCCAATTTATGCTGGCGGTCCTGGCCAGCTTTGCCTCCCCCTTCGCGGAGAACGCTTTCCTCGCGGGCGATGGCGGCGCAGCGTTCCCGGAGTCCTTCAGGCGGCGGAATGGGTGTCTTAGACATGACCGCGGAAGGCTTACGCCGCGCAGACGATGGAATCAAGGGCCGGAGTCGGCCCGGCTCAATAGGCGTCGGTGTCCGAACGGTAACCGGAATCGTCCCGGATCGATTGCAAGCGGTTGCGACTGCCGCGTTCCGATTCCGGCCGGTTAATTCTCTCCAGCGCGATCTTTACCAGCACGGGAACCGCGGCGAGGGCGCCGACGGAAACCAGGGCAATGGCCGTCGCCTGGCGGAAGGGCCGGCGGACTTTATCGGCCACCAGCATCCCGACTCCGAGTCCAAAGGCAGTCCGAGCGAGGGTGAGCAATCCATCGAGTGGAACCTGCTCTCCAGTTTTTGGAATGGATATCGAGAGAGACATCGCATACCCTTATACGTCTCGTTTCGGAAAAGGAAACGGGAAATCTTGCCGTCCGCGCGATCGAGTAGCCGGCGGCTGCGTTTGCACAAAACCATCATGTCCGCCGCGATCTATGCACTCATCCTAGCCGGAGGAAGCGGCGAACGTTTCTGGCCCTTGAGCCGCCGGGCGCGTCCGAAGCAATTGTTGCGTCTCGTCACGGGCCAGACCCTGCTGGAGCAAACGGTGGCGCGTCTTGAGGGACTGGTGGGTCTGGAGCACCTCCTTATCCTGACAAACGTCGAACAGGAAGCCGCTGTGCGCGAGCTGCTGCCAAAATTGCCGAAGGAGAACATCGTTGCGGAACCGGCCAAGCGCGACACCGCGGCGGCGGTTGCGCTCGGTGCGGGATGGGTTGCCAGCCGGGACCATTCGGCGACCATGATCGTGCTGCCGGCCGACCACGTGATCGAGGACACGGCCGCCTTTCAAAAGACTCTGACTGTGGCCTCTGCGGCAGCGGAAGAAACCGGTGCTCTCGTTACGATTGGGATCAAGCCGACCTGGGCTTGCCCGGGTTATGGCTACATCGAGCAAGGGGAAGCGGTCCGCCTGCGCAGTGTGGGAGCTGAAAGCGACGTGCATCGCGTGGTCCGCTTTCGCGAAAAGCCGAATCCCGATCTGGCCGAATCCTTTCTGCGCAAAGGAAATTTTCGCTGGAACGCCGGCATGTTTGTCTGGTCGGTGCCGTCCGTCCTGAGCGAGTTCAATCGCCACACGCCGGAGCTGGCCAGCTTCATTTCGCAGCTCCGCGCGCCGGATAATTTCCAAAAAACCATCCGCGAGCGCTTTGGGAAACTGCCGCGGATTTCGTTCGATTATGCGGTCATGGAAAAGGCCGACCGCGTTCTGATGGTGGAAGCGGGCTTCGACTGGGACGACGTGGGGAGCTGGCGAGCAGTCGCGAAATACTTCAAAAGCGATGCCGAGGGAAACGCGGCCAATTGCGAAATCACCTCCATGGATTCGACGAACAATATCGTGTTCAACCCCGATGGCACCCGGATCGCGCTCCTCGGCGTCCACAATCTGATCGTGGTTCGAACGGAAGACGCGATCCTGATCTGCCATCGTCACCAGGCGGAAAAGATCAAGAACCTGCTCGGGAAGATCCCGGAGGAGTTGCAATGAGCGCGTTCTCGATTCGGAGACGAATCCTCGGAATCGATCTGGGAGACGCGCGGATCGGCGTCGCTGTTTCCGACGAGCTCGGAATGCTGGCGCACCCGGTGGAGACAATTCCCGCGCGAGGCGATGCGGCCGGGCGAATCGCCGAGATCGTAAAGGAAAAAAACGCGGAACGCGTCGTCATCGGGTTGCCCCGGCACATGAACGGAACGGTGGGCTCGGGCGCGGCCGAAGCCCTGGCGTTCGCCGACAAATTGCGCGCCCGCGTTTCCTGCGAGGTGGTGACCTGGGACGAGCGCATGACCACACTGGCCGCGAGCCGCGCGCTTCGTGAAAGCGGAAAAACCGCGCGCAATTCCCGAGGCGTTATCGACCAGGTAGCGGCGCAAATGATCCTCCAAGGCTACCTCGATGGGTTACAAGCGGCGCGCGGTCTCGAAGCCCAGGACGGGCCGGGCGCGGCGCAGCAAGATTAGATGCCCTCGAGGCTCAAGTTGATTATCGCCTATGACGGCGCGCCTTTCGCGGGATGGCAAAGCCAGGCCTCCGGCCAGGGGATCCAGGACCGTCTCGAAGCAGCTTTCCGGTTGATCTGTTCCCAGCCGGTGCGGGTCCACGGAGCGGGGCGAACCGATGCGGGCGTTCATGCGCTGGCCCAGTGCGCCCATGTCGATCTCCCTGCTCGCCGTTATCCGACCGAGCGCTGGGTTTCCGCCTTGAACGGCGTCCTTCCGCCCACGATTCGAATCATGCGGTGCCGATTCGTTCCCGATTCTTTTCACGCCCGGTTTTCCGCGAAAGGAAAAACATATCGCTATCGCATCTGGAACGCGGACGTCTTGCCGCCGCTGGAAAACGGGCGGGCCTGGCACATCAGAAACCCTCTCGACACCGAAGCAATGGCGGCCGCCGCGGAGGCTTTTTGTGGCAAACACGACTTCGCCTCTTTCGCAGCCAACCGGGGAACGCCGGAGACCGATACTGTTCGCATCATTCGCAGTGCTCGCGTCCGGCGCGCCGGCTCGTGTATCACAGTTGAGCTGGAGGGTGACGGCTTTCTTTACAAGATGGTTCGGATGATGGTCGGCACCCTGGCCCGGGTAGGGTTGGGCGAAGCTTTTCCCGATGAAATCAAGACCCGTTTGAAGGCCCCGCGGCGGGTAAGTGGCCGGGGTCGAAACGCGGCGCCGGCAGCCGGGCTATTTCTTATCCGCGTTCGGTACTAACCCTGCTATTCACCTCAGCACCGCCGGCATTCCCAGGCAACCGCACGAGGGCTGGCAGAGTATTTGCTTTTGTGGATTTTATAATGACTGACTCCGACGCACCGCTCCCAAAAAAGGCACGTCGAGGAGTTTTCGGCAACAGTCTCGCCTGGCTTTTTAGCCCGAAACATTTTCACTTTAAGCTGCTTTCCGGCACTGCGGTCGGCATCGTTGTCATCACGTTCCTCGCCGGACTTTTTCTTTTCGTTACCCTGCGGAATCACCATCAGGAAACGCTTCGCGCGCACACCCTTGAAGTGATGCGACTGAGCAGCGTGATCGAGAATGACATTGCTGCCCTGGAAACGGGTCATCGTGGGTACCTGCTCACGGGAGACGCTTCCTACCTGGAGCCGTTCGAACGTCGACGCGAGCTGATTAAGCACCAGGTCGAAGACCTGACCCAACTGATCCTCGACAGTCCGCGCCAGCGAAAGCGGGTAATGAAGATTCAGGAGATCGTCCAGAAATGGCTGGAGATGGTCGCCCTGCCGCAAATGACGGCGCGGCAGACCAAAGGGAACGCGAACCTCGCCGAGCCCACGGCCGATTCAGCCGATCCGCTTGGAAACGGCCTGGTCAACCAGGCGCGGGAGATTCTGCAACTGCTCCAAAACGAAGAACAAATTGTTCTGAACGAGCGCATGCGTGAGCAGGAATGGGCGGCGCAGTCGACCCAGATCCTTGATTTCCTGACGAAGCTTGAGCGGTCCGTGATTGAAATGCAGAAAGAAAAGAGGGGCTACCTCCTCACCGGTAACAGTACTTTTGCTGAGGGCTACCGCCGAGCGACCGCGGATTTCTACACCTATCATGGGTATCTTTCCATCCTGGTGGCGAATTCGCCTGAGCAGGCGAATTCCCTGAACGAAATCAAGAAAGGCATCGAACGCTGGACCGAGACAGCCGCGGGCCCGGAAATGGAAGCGAAACGGACCGGCAAGGACCTCGTCACGGCGGTAGCGAAAAACAATGGCGAAGCGCTCATGACGGACATTCGCGAGATGCTGAAGCGATTTCAGACGAATGAGGCCAACGTTTATGAGTCGAGGTCGAGCACGACTAGTCGCGATCGCATTATCAAGACGACGGGACTGGCGCTGCTCTGCATCTTCGCGGTAGGCCTGCTGGTCGTGTCGAATAGCTACAGCTTCGTTCTGGTCCGGCGCCAATTGGCGAAACTGGAGGGCGTCGAGACCCGCATTCGCTCGATCATCGAAAACATTCTGGACGGCATGATCACCGTCGATGCTCAGGGCATCATCTGTTCGATGAATCCGTCGGCCGAGAAAATGTTCGGCTGCATCAACAACGAAATGGTGGGCCACAAGTTCACCAAGCTGGTGCCCAAGAGCTACGGCGCCCAACCCGAACCGGTCACCTGTGCCTGGGACGATCTCGCCAAGCGCACCGGCAGCACCACCATGGCCGTCGGGCGCACCCGCCGTCACGCCACCTTCCCAATCGAAATTTCCCTCAGTGAGATGATCGTCGACAAGCAACAGCTTTTTGTTGCGATGGTGCGCGACGTAACGGAGCGGCGGCGCTTCGAGCAGGAAATCGCGGCCGACAAGGAAAGCCTGGCGGTGACTCTGCGTTCGATCGAGGACGGCGTCATCACCACCGACGTCCAGGGCAAGATTATCATGATCAACAACGCCGGTGAAAACCTCACCGGCTGGTCTTCGAAAGAAGCGATCGGGCAACCTCTCAAATCGGTTTACAACATCGCCATCGATCTGGCGGCGCAGGCGCGGGCGCAGAAGACGGGCTCCCGGAACGAAGCGCACTCCATTCTTCTCAGCATGCCGGAAAACGCCACTTTGCGTTCGCGCAAAGGCAGGGAACACGTCATCGAGCAGGTCGCCTCCCCTATTCGCGACAGCAAGAACGAAGTGGCCGGTGTGGTGCTTGTATTTCGCGACATCACCGAACGTCAGCGCAACGAAGCCGAGCGACGCAAAGCCGAGACCCTGGAACAGCTCGGCTTGCTCGCCGGCGGGATTGCGCACGATTTCAATAACCTGCTCACGGCGATCATCGGAAACATCTCGCTTGCGTCGCTCCTGCTGCCGCCAGATGACGAGATGACCACCCGGTTGAATGACGCGAAGAACGCCTCGATGCGAGCCCGCGATCTCGCCCAGCAGCTCCTCACTTTTGCCCGCGGCGGCGCGCCCATCAAGAAGACCGCGTCGATCGGCAAGCTCATTCAGGATACCGTCAGCTTCTCGTTGCGCGGCACGCACAGCCGGAGCGAATTTCTCTTCGGCGCCGACCTCTGGCCGGCCGAAATCGATCCGGGCCAGATCAGCCAGGTCGTGGCGAACCTCGTGGTCAACGCCGACCAGGCCATGCCCAACGGTGGAACGCTGCGCGTAAGCTGCGACAACTTCAGTTACGATTCAGATACCACCCCCGCCATTCCCGATCTGCTGCCGGGAGATTACATCCGCATCGCCATCCGCGACGAAGGGGTTGGCATTCCCGAAGATTGTCTCAAGCGCATCTTCGACCCCTACTTCACGACCAAGCCCAAGGGCAACGGTCTCGGTCTCGCCACCACCTATTCAATCATCAAGAACCACAACGGCCTGATCTGTGTTGATTCGAAGGTCCACTACGGATCCACCTTTACCCTTTATCTCCCCGCTCTCCGCCATCACGAGATACCGGTCGAACCGCCGCGGCAGCTCAACCAGGTCATCTCCGGCACTGGCCGCATTCTGATCGTCGATGACGAAGAAGCGATTCGCGCCCTGGTCGAGTTTACCCTCGAACGCCTCGGATACGTCGTTACCCAGGCCGAAAGCGCCCTCGAAGGCGTCGATA